>JACQHI010000071.1 GCA_016199105.1 Lentisphaerota bacterium
ATGGCGCTCCGGAGCGCCATTCAACGGTTTTACAGTTTTCCAGGATTGGCCTGTCCGAGCCCAACAACGTTCTTGCTTTTCAAGGGATGGGTCGTGTAACCTTACGCTGACTTTGGTGGAGAAATCCACGGCGGCCGGATTGACCTATAGGGAGGTGTCCGATGACCTGGAGTGTCGAAATATCCGGGCGTGGACCAAGCGCAATTCCACAGAATTGTTCGTAATATGACACATCGCAATAAACGCAAAATGCCCATAGCGAAGAACCAAAAAAGAGAGCGGCAATGAACGCATATAAAGATTTTACCGCGCGGCTGAAGTTGCTGGTCAGCAAGCAACCCAACCCGATCACAACAACTCTCAGCAACATTTTCACGATGCGACTCATCGGCAACAAGACTCATGGCGATCTGGCCGAGATCGCAATTCCAGAGTTCGTTAATCAGTACATGTACGACTTTAAGTCTGAACATGTGGGGAAGAAGCTTTATCGATCCAAGAGCAAGGAAGAAGACATCACGATAATCAACGAGCTTACAAAGACCGAGTTTCCGGTAAGTTTAAAAGCTTACGGAGCTGGCCCAATACAGCTATCTACAGACAAGGAAAACCGTATGTTTCCCGCGCTGGAGAAGCATAAGACTCCGATTGAAGGGAAATGCATTGGAGAGGTATGGAATAATCCCGTATTTTCCAACTTCAAAACCATCAACGTGTTGGCGCTTATCTACAACGAAAAGATAATGAAATGCAACATTCTTGTATTTAACAATGAACGGGCTCAGGCTGCTGTAACAACAATTAACTCAGTCGTTAAAGGGAGCGGACGCAAGCATCCCATTTATCGATTCTTTGATGGAGATGGAGGAAAAGTATGTGAAGTTCGTTATGGTGGCAGCGCTGCTAACGCGCTGCAACGCGGCTTCTGGTCGGATACCAAGTCCTCGTTTAAGTATTTTGACAGTATTACCGACGGTTGGATTGATTACTCCCACAATCGGATTCTCGTTCAGCTTTTCTCCCACGCCCTTATCACTTCGGCTGATGGTCATCAGTCCGCACTGGAGAAGATCAAAGAAGACATCGCACGGCTAAAAGAAATTTCAGGGATCACAAAATGATCCAAGAGCTAACACTCTTCCCCGACATCGTTGCGGATGCTCCAGAGACGGAAGGTGTCAAATACGCTGGATCGAAACTCAAATTGCTGCCAAACATTCTACACCTCGCCAAGAAAACCGATTCTCACACAATTCTTGACGGCTTCACCGGTACAACGCGAGTGGCTCAAGCCTTTGCAAAACGCGGCTATCGCGTCTTGGCAAATGACCGCGCCGCATGGTCTGAAGTTTTTGGCACATGCTATCTTCTCAACAAAAAGAACTCTGGCGATTATCACGACATGATCGCCCATCTGAACGCCGTCGCCCCAGTCGATGGGTGGTTTACGGAGCATTACGGAGGCCTGCCAAACGGCGGCTGCGCCGCGCAAGCCGATGGATTGAAGAAACCTTGGCAAGTCAAGAATACACGAAAACTCGATGGCATTCGTGATGAAATTGACCGCATGGGACTCGACCCAGTTGACAAGGCGGTGGCGATAACAAGTCTGATACTTGCGCTGGATCAAGTCGATAGTACGCTTGGCCATTTCGTCTCGTACCTTCAAGATTGGTCGCCACGTTCATATAACGACTTGGTCTTGCGAGTACCCGCTGTGTTCACCACTGCAGAGCAACACTCTGTATTCCAAGGGGATATATTCGAAACTCTGCCATCCATTGGTGCGGACTTAGCGTATTTCGATCCGCCATATGGCTCAAGCAACGAGAAGATGCCTCCGTCGCGCGTAAGATATACGTCATACTATCATCTCTGGACTACGATCTGTCTTCACGACAAACCACAACTCTTTGGCAAGGCAAAGCGACGAGCAGACACATCCGATACCGTCGCTGGCTCGGTGTTCGAGGAGTTCCGTCGGAGGCCATCAGGTCGATTCATTGCGGTTGAGGCGATTCAACGTTTGCTTCAGGGTGCCAATGCTCGGTGGATAATTCTCTCATATAGTTCTGGAGGGCGTGCGACGGCAGCCGAATTGAATGAGGTAATTGCCGAAAGCGGAAAAGTTATCGAATTCCAGGAGATCGACTACAAGAAAAATGTCATGGCAGGAATGAAGTGGACGAATAACTGGATTCGGGATGCAGAAGAACCCCACCGCGAATTTCTCTTTCTGATAGAGAAGAAATAGGAAGCACCAACGACCTGAACCTTATTGTCAAAAGGGTAGATCACGCGTTGAACCATGCCGATTCTTTCACGCGTTTTCAGGCCTTTCGTCGCCGGACCGTTTTTCCTGCCGGGCATCCAGGAAGTTCTGCAGGATCTGCTGGGCGGCCAGCTTGTCGATCACGCGTTTGCGGTCGGCGCGCCGCACATCGGATTCGATCAGCATACGTTCCACCTGCCGGGTGCTGAGCCGCTCGTCCACCATCGTCACCGGCAGCCGCAACCGCTCCTCCAGCCGCCGGGCAAAGGCCAGCGTTTTCTCCGAGGCGGGCCCCCGAAGGCCGTTCATCTGCAGGGGAATGCCGACAACCAGACCGGCCGGTTTTTTTTCTTCACACAGGATCCGCAGTTGCCGTTCGGCGTCCGCCTCGCCGGTCACGGTCAGGACCGCCAGGGGAAAGGCCAGTATTTCCGCCTCGTCGCTGACGGCCACACCGATCCGCTTTTCGCCCACATCGATTCCCAGCCATCGCGCCATGATCAGAGCCACTTCCCGGTGTGTTTTTTCGATCGCAGAAATTCCACCAGTTTCTTGACATCCTGGGCCCGATTCCGGGGACAGACCAGGGTCGCATGACGCGTCCGCACCACGACCAGATCGTGAACCCCGAGCACGGCGATCAACCCGTCTTCGCTTACCAGGATGTTGCCGGTCGCGTCCAGCGCTTCGGCCTTTCCGACGACCACGTTCGAGCCCGCATCGCGTGGACAATGGTTTTCCAGGGCCGGCCAGGCGCCCACATCGTCCCAAGAGAAGGCGCCCGGCGCCATGACCACGTTATCCGCCTTCTCCATCACGGCATAATCGATGGATATTTTCTCCAGCTTCGGGTAGAGGATTTTCGCGATCGCCAGCATTCGGACGGCGCTGGGCGCCGATTCCAGGCGCCGCATCAGCTCCGCCAGGGCGGGACGATGGCGTTCGAAGGCCCGCCGGATGGCGCTCACGCTCCAGACGAACATGCCGGAATTCCAGTAATAGGAGCCCTTGCGAAAGCAGGTCTTCGCCGTTCCGATATCGGGTTTCTCCACAAACCGCCGGGCGGCGTAAAATCGCCGGCGGCCGCGATGCGGAAACGGAGCGCCGGCTTCGATATAGCCGAAGCCCGTGGCGGGAAACGCCGGCTTGATCCCGATGGTCACCAGGACGTCCTCCATCTCGGCGACGGTAAACGCTTCCCGCAAGGTCCGACGAAACAAGCCCGGCTCCCCGATCGCATGATCCGCCGTCAACACACAGAACGCGGCGCGCGGATCCTCCCGGGCGACCAGGGCCGCTCCCAGGGCGATCGCCGCCGCCGTATCGCGGCCGCACGGTTCGCCGATCACCCGCGACGGAGGAAACGACGGCAGCATGCGGCAGGTCGCCCCGACCAGATCCCGGCGGGTGACGATGAACGTGCGTTCGGGAGGAATCCAAGGGGCCAGACGTTTCACGGCAGACACGAGCAGCGGTTCCCCGCCCACCAGGCGCAGAAACTGCTTGGGCCGGCGCGACGTGCTCATCGGCCAGAATCGTTCCCCCTTCCCCCCCGAAAGTATAATGGCATAGCGTTTCATCATGGACACCTTGCATCAGCCGTCACCGCGGTTCAATGCGAAAATACGCCGGAGGCCCAGGAGCGTCAAGTTCGGCGAAAGAATGACGGGAATCCCGGATCCCGCCAGCACCCAGGAGGCATAACCGCCCGTGGCGCACAACGTCAAGTCCGGCGCCTTCAATTCCCGGCGCAACCGCAGAACGATCTCCCGCACCATGCCGGCATACCCGAATTTGGCCCCGATCAGCATGGCCTCCCTCGTGCTCCGGCCAATCGCCGAATGCCGGCCTCGCATGAAAAACGAACGCTGTCGGGCGATATCGATGGAGGGCAGAAGCGCCGTCTTTTCCGCCAGGTAGTCGGTCATCAACAGGACACCGGGAGCGATGACGCCCCCCCTATAGGCGCCGGCCCGCGAGACGACATCGAAGGTCAGCGCGGTGCCGAAATCCGCCACCACAACCGGGGCGCCGAAACGGGCATACGCTTCGCAGGCGTTGGCCAGGCGATCCGCTCCGATCAAGGCCTGGCGCGGATAATCGATGCGAAGTCCGAACCGCAACCGGCGATGGACCACGATCGGCGCCGTCCGCGAAATGCGTCCGAGCGCCGCCAGCCAACGGGCATTGAGCGCCGGAACAACGGAGCCCAGCACGCTCCCCTCCACGCCGCCATCGGCGATGGACGGTATCATCCGTTCGAGCAGGAGGCGAATTCGGGCGGCGGTGGCGTCGGCCGTGGGCAGGCGCGACACGCCCGAAAGACGCGGTCCGCGGAACACGGCGACACTCGTGCTGGTATTGCCCGTATCCACAACGATCACCCGTTCCTGCCGCTGGTGTTTCACATCAATCCTTCATGGCGTTTTTTCGACCATTCCGTGAACCAAGCATCCCGATCGCCGCGTTTCGCCGATTGATACAGCTCGGCCAGCGCATCGAGCGCCGCCAACACGATGGCGTCACCCTCCACCGTCAAGCCCTCCACGAGCAACGAGGTGGCGCGCCCTTCCCATACCGGCCCCAATTCATCCGCGGAATGCCGCACATTGATGCCGATGCCCAGAACGGCAAACTCGATCCGTCCGTCTTCCAATCGGGTTTCCACCAGGACGCCGCCGATTTTTCGCCCCTGGACAATGACA
This sequence comes from Lentisphaerota bacterium, assembly GCA_016199105.1. Classification (GTDB taxonomy): domain Bacteria; phylum Verrucomicrobiota; class Kiritimatiellia; order JAAZAB01; family JAAZAB01; genus JACQHI01. The sequence goes on from JACQHI010000071.1 coordinate 4,978, forward strand.
TCGTTGGGCCATTTCAAGGCCACCGAGGGAACCCGGAGTCGCTCCAGGGCGCGCGCCACCGCCAGGCCGGCGAGCATGCTCAACATCCCGGCCTCCCCTCCGGGCCATCGCGGTCGCAACAGAACGGTCATGTAAATGCCACGATCGGGAGGCGAAAGCCAGCTTTTCCCCATTCGTCCCCGCCCCCGTGTCTGTTCCCCGGCCAGAATGACGGCGCCTTCCGGTGCTCCCTGCTCCGCGGCCTTCTTCATCCAGTCATTGGTGGAATCGAGCCGTTCGATATAATGCAGCGGATGCCCCAGGATTCTCGGTTCCAGTTGCTTGCGCAAGCCGGCTATGCGATACAAGTCTCCCATTGCCTTGCTCACAACAATTCCAGTGACAGGTCCGCCGCCGGCGCCGAATGCGTCAGACACCCCAGCGATATCGCGTCCACCCCCGTCGCCGCCACGGCCTCCACGGTGTCGAGCGTGATGCCGCCGGACGCCTCGAGCCGGCATCGCTTGCCGCATAATCGGACACAGTTACGCAAGCGGTCGGGCGGCATGTTGTCCAACAACACCCACTCCGGTTTCTGGCGCAGGACATCCAGAAGTTCCTCCTCGGATTCCACCTCCACTTCGACGGCAATATCCGGAAACCGCGAGCGAACCTCCGTCACGGCATCCGCCAGACTTCCCGCACCCTCCCCTTTCCAGAGCCGGCGGTGATTATCCTTGATCAAGGCCCTGTCATACAGTCCCCGGCGATGATTCTCGCCGCCGCCGCACCGGACGGCGTACTTCTCCAGCGCCCGGAACATCGGCGTGGTTTTGCGCGTATCCAGAATCATGACCGGCCAGGCTCCGACCTTGTCCACAAACCGACGGGTCAACGTGGCTATCCCGCTCAGCCGCTGCATGAAATTCAACGCCGTCCGCTCGCCCGCCAGAAGGTCGCGGGCACGCCCCTCGATGAACGCCACCCGTTGGCCCGGTCGGACGGTGTCCCCATCCGCCGCGCACCCCCGGTATTGCACGGCAGGATCCAATTCCCGGAAAACAAGTTCGCCCAACCCCACACCGGCCACCACGGCGTCATGCCGCGAAACGATTTCAGCGGACGCCCCGCGGGATTCCGGAACCAGCGCCTGCGAGGTGACATCCCCGCTCCCCATGTCTTCCCGCAGCGCCTGGCGCACAAGAGCCCGGATCTCCGGATGCGTTTCGAGAAGGGCTTGAAACGAAGGTGCTTTCACCGGCACGGCGATTTCCTCCCAATTTGAAACCTAGTGCCGTTTGGTTGCGAGCGTCCGGGCCTTGGCCAACGCCCATAGAATCATATCGGGAGGCTCGGTTTCCGACTCGAAAAGCACATCCTGGGCAAGATCCGCCGGAACGGGTTGCGCATCGTCGCACAGCACGACAATCCCGGCATCGGGGGCCAGCTTCAACAACGCCTTCAACAGCCCCTCCGTTTCCATCCCGAAAATGCGTTTGTGCAGCAGCAAACCGTCATACGACGCTGCCTGCACGGCCGCCACAACGGCAATCACATTATCCTTCACTTCCGCCGTGGCGCCCATGTCACCCAGGCGCCTCATCAACAGATCCGAGGGAGCGCCCCCGGGCGACAACAGAACCTTCCACCTCGATAGTTGCTCCGCCAATTCCTTGGCGGCCACCGCCGCCCCCTCGCTCCGACGCGAGGCGGCCAGGTCCATGTGAGGCAAGCAGACCCGGTAGACGCAGAGCCCCTGCGGGCTTGTCAAACGATCCATACGTCCGCCGGTTTCCTCCACGAGCGAGCGTAACACGGAAAGAATCGCCCCGCTGTCATCCACGATGGACGGCGATCCCTCGTCGAACACGAGGGGCACGGATTCCGCCCCGCCCACCTGCGATTCGGCGGATATGACGAGGACGGCGGAAAACCGGGTGCCGACATCGGCCAGATGCCCCTGGCCGGGCCGGGTGACGGTGACGGTCAGCGTGCCAGAACCCGACTGCGCATCCGCCGCCAACAGTCCCAAATTCAGGATCAACTGAACGATCTGCCCGGCGTTGAGCGGAACCGTCGGGAAGGGACCGTTCATCAGCGTTTTCACGGTCCAGCCCGAGGACAAGCCAACCCGCAGCAGTTCCACCGCCTCCGCCACATTGGCCTCCAGTTGGCCGGTGGGCTGTTCGGCGGTGCCGGACCGGCCCAATTCCAGCAATTGTCGGGACAACTGGGCGCCACGCTGCGTTTCCTCCGCAATGATCGCGAGCGAGCGTTTGCGTGCTTCCGAATCATGTTCCGCCCTCTGGATCAACGAGGCATGGCCGCCGATGGCGCAAAGAATATTGTTGAAATCGTGAGCCACTCCCCCCGCAATTCGCCCCAACAACTGGAGTTGAGCCATCTGTTTGCGTTGCATTTCCAACGCCCGCCGGGAGGTGACATCGCTGACCAGGATCAACATCATGCCGGCCGACGGCTGGGAACGGAACCGGAGGGTCCGAAGCCCATGGGGATAGGCGCAATCCCGTTCGGTTTCCCGGGGCCCCGAAAAATCCATCAGTTGTTCGGCATCCTCGGCCGTCAGACAGGGAAAGACTTCAAACAGTTTGCGAGGTTCGCGGTCGGAAATGCCGTTGAGCGCCAGGCTCTTGGCCGCCGGATTGGAGCCCGTGACAAAACCGTTTTTGTCGAGCGCGAGGAGACCGTCGCTCAGATAGTCCATGGCATCGACGAACTGGCCGATGCGCCGGCGAAATTCGATATCCACCGACGATTGGATGACCCACAGGCCCAGCGCGCCGGCCAAAAACATAAACCCCATCGTCAGGGTCCAAATGGCGATCCCCGCCACGGTTTGGGCCTCGGGATCCGGGATATATTCTTCCAGATAGGCGATCGTGGATCGCGCGGCAACGGCGACGATGGCGATCAACAGAATGATCAGAACCGCATAGCGCCAGGCAATTCGGGATACAAGCGTCATTCCCTTACAGGCCCGCTGTTCCGGTTTCGGCGGAGCTCACCGCCACCGGCACCGCTCCCGTGGAGGATGCAGCCGGCGGAACGGCATTGGTGTTCTCATCCGTCGGCGCCGCCGCATCCTTGACCTGATTGGTGACGACGGCCTGGGGTTTGCCGAACGTACGGTCGATTTCGTTGATTTTTTGCTGGAACGCGGTTTCCACCCCGGTTTGCGGATTGGCCTCATCCAGAATGGTGGGGCTCAGGAGGACCACCAGATCGTGTTTGTCGCTGATGTCTTCCGTGTGACGGAACAACAGACCGATCAGCGGAATATCCCCCAACAGCGGCACCCGCTTTTCCAACTTGCCCTTGCGGTTTTCCACCAGCCCGCCGATGGCCACCGTTTTCCCGCTCGGCACGTTGACGCGCGTGGTCACCTGGCGCGTGCTGATCACCGGCAGCACGGACCCGGACGATGTCGTGATATCCTTGACCCATGTGCTCATCTGCGGGTTGAGCGTCAGCCGCACCATGCGGGCCCCGACGTTGATTTCGGGAATCACCCACAGGGTGAGACCCAGATCGTTCCACTGGACTTCCTCCGAATAGGCGCTGGTGGTCGTGGCCTGAACGTTATCGGTCCGCTTCGACGTCACGGTGGGATACCGGTCGCCCACGTGGATCTTCGCCTCCACCTTGTTGCCCACCACAATGACGGGATGGGAGATGATGTCGGCGGCCGTCGTCCGTTTGAGGGCGCTTAAAAAGAGCGAGACATCCGAGACGCTCAGGATGGCCGTGCCCACCCGTTGTTGCTGGAAAGTGTCGGTAATAGAGTCCGTCTTGGTGGAATCGATATTCCGTCCCCTGCTGATCGAATCGGTCGTCGAGCGCGTCGGCTGCTTTTTTATCACCATCGAGTCCCCCTCCCCCTCAGTTGTCGTATCCTCATAGGGCTGGCCATAGATATCGTACCGCTTGGTCACCACATCCGACAGTGTCCGGTTGTCGAATTGATTGTCGTTGTTCACCGTAGAATTATTCACCGACTTGCTGTCCGACATGTTCCAGCTCAAGTCCCTCAAGCCGGCGGTGAAGCCGAAACTGTCGAGCATCTCCCAGTCGAACCCCACCTTTTTGTCGCTGGAGGACAGGATATCGAGAATTCGCGCCTCGATGAACACCTGCGGTTCGCGTTGATCCAGCCGGTGCAGCATGAGCCCGACTTTCTCCACGTATTCCTTGATGTCATTCACGATGATGGCCGTGGTAATGCTGGGGTTTTGAATGATCTCGCCGGACGAACTGGACTTCAGACTGGCCTTGTCCTGATCCCGGCTTTGACTGGTGATGATCGTCCCGCGCGGCGACAGGATTTTCAACAGTTTGACCTGCTCGATGATATCCACGGCATTCATGTATTGCGGCGTAAACACCAGGGTTTCCAACGGCTTCGTGTCTTCGATCTGCTGGAGCTTTTCGCGATACTTGTCCATTGTCGTCACCATGATGATCCCGGACGGATCGTCAATGGCCGCCAGATTCACGGAACTCAAGACGAGTTTCAGTGCCGCCTTCCATTCGACATCCTTCAGGCTGGCGGTCACCGGGTTCGTGAACAGGCCGGCCGCGATGATATTGGCGCCGGAAATCTTGGAAAACATGTTCACCACATCCTGCACCGGAACGTTGTCCAGCGAAATGGTGACCAGAGGACCGGCGGCCGTCCCTTCCACCGGACCCGCCTTGACCTGGGTGCCGGTGGGCAATTCGACGGTTTCCTCGCCGGTCTGCAAAGTGATGACGTCCTCATTCGTCGCCGGGACGGGCACGGGCGTACTGACGGCGGTGGTGTCGGCGGCTCCAGTCTCGAGCTCGTCCGATTCGACGGATTCGTCGGAGTTCGTCACGGCCAGCGAAATGGCGATGGCCATCGCGCAGATGCCAAAAAGCAAATAGACTAATTTTCTTTTCTTCATTTCTCGCCCTTATTTTACTGCGTCACTATCGCAGATTGTGTGTTCCCTTCCGAATCCCGCACAATGACTATATTCTGCCCTTCCGCACCCGTCACACGCGTGTAGGAGGCTGCGTAACTGGATGACGCGCTGTAGCTCACGGTGCCGAGACTCGGAGTCCCCACGGTCCACGTATAGGGAGGCGACCCGCCGACGGCCGTAAAGCCGATGTAGGTGTCCGAATCCTCCATCGTCGCACTGGGGGGTTCAACAACCAGTTGGGCCTGGTCGAGCAGCGGTGTAACACGGGCCACGGCCAGCATGCCTTCCTGGTCTTTCATAATGACATCGTTATGCCCGACGCGAATCGCATGATAAAGGGCTGTTTTTGTATTCCTCACAATCATATAGCCATTCTCATCATTCGACACATTCCACAAATAAGGCTCCACCCCTCCCACACCCGTGAAAAGAATCTCCTGTCCGTCCCGCGTGACCGATGCCGAGGCAGGAAGCACACTGAGAGTTGTCGGAAGAGGCGTTTCCCTCGTCTCCGCCTGATAGGGGTTCTGCGTGAAATAATCGTCCACGCCCGCCGCGTCTTCATCCCCTTCGCATCCGCTGAAAACCGATAACGCGAAAGCCATGCCGCAGGCCAACACGCCGCGGATAACCGGCTGCCATTGTCTTTTCATGATTTCCCTCCTGATGTCATTGCCGAACATTACGTGGTGTCAAAACCGGCTTCAAGCGAAAAAACAGCGAAAAGAACGAAAAATTCCGCCGGCTTTTATTCCGCCACCGGAACGATTTCCAGCTTTTTACCCTTGATGGATTTCAGTTTGTACCGCTGCGTTCTCCCGTCGTGGCTGACCTTGAACGTCCCCCCCTCGGGGACCATCTTCCCGTTGATGATGCCATATTTGACGCCTTTGACATCGGTGAACGTGCCCATGGCCTGAATCGAGGACTTCACCGCGGGCGGCGGCACTTCCGGGCGCTTTTCCTCAACGGCCGGCGGCGGGACATTGGTGTCGGCAGGATCAGACGGCTTAGGTCCGCCTCCGCTTAAAATTCCGATCGGGCAGAACGGGTCCCGCAACGCGTCGATATCCGGCAACGCGGCGATGGCCACCGCACCGGTTCCGCCCGTACCCGCCTGTCCGTGAGATGAAGGATCGGCTGACGGACGGGCAGTTGCGGACAGGACGGAGTTGGTCGTGGCCTGTCCCGCGAGGCCGGACGGCGGCTGCGCCAAAACCTGGACACCGCTTGCAGCCCATAGACACACCGCCAGGCATAGCCCGCCCAACAGCCAACGCCCCACGTCGGCCGCTTTGCGGCCAAGTGGCCACTTGCGAAGCGAC
>JACQHI010000465.1 GCA_016199105.1 Lentisphaerota bacterium
GCCAGCACCACGGTGTGATCGCCCACGACGTCGCCGGCCCGCACGGAATGAATGCCGATCTGGTCCTTGGGCCGTTCGCCGGTGAGCCCCTTCCGTCCGTAATTGGCCACGGCGTCGAGGTCCTGCCGGCGTTCGGAAGCGATGACCTCGGCCAGGCGCAGGGCCGTGCCGCTGGGGGCATCCTTCTTGTGGCGATGATGCGTCTCCACGATTTCCACGTCGTAGCCGGCGAGGGTCTTGGCGGCCAGGCCGGCCAGCGCGAACAGCAGGTTCACGCCCAGGCTCATGTTCGGCGCCCACACGATGGCAACCTTGGTGGCTGCCGTGTGGACCGCCGCGGTCTGTTCGGCGTCCAGACCGGTCGTGCCGATGACGAGGGGGCGCCCGCTTTGGGCGGCCCGGGCGGCGTGCTGGGCTGTCGCGGACGGGAAACTGAAGTCGATGACCGCCTGCGCCGAGCGGAAGGCCGCCGCCACATCGGCGGTAAAGGAAAGGCCAAGGCTGCCGATACCGGCGGCGAGCCCGGCATCCTGGCCGAGGAGCGGGCATTGGTCCGATTCCACGGCCGCCGTCAGGGTGAACTCCGGCAGGCGTTTGGAACAACGGATCAGCGCCTGGCCCATCCGTCCCGCCGCGCCAATGATGGCCAGTCGAATCATGATTTGATCAGTTTCAGATGGGCAAGGGTTTCGAGCAGTTTCTCTTTCAGGCGGGGGCCCAGCGGACTGAGCGGCAGGCGATAGACCTCTTCGATCAGCCCCATCATGGCCATCGCCGCCTTGACCGGAATGGGGTTCGTGTCCAGAAACAAATCGGCCATCAGACCGTAGTAGTTCATGTGCAGTTTCCGCGCTTCCTCCCAGTTGCCGTTCAGGGCGAAATGGACCATCTCGGCGATGGCTTTGGGCGCGACGTTGGAGGCCACGCTGACCACGCCTTTCGCGCCGACGATCATCATGGGAAGCGTGAGGGCGTCATCGCCGGAAAGCACGGTGATGCTGCAACTGTTGAGAATCCGGCAGACCCGTTCCACGCTGCCGGCCGCTTCCTTGATGGCCAGAATCTTCGGGTGCGACCGGAGTTTGACCACCGTCTCCACCGCGATTTCCTGTCCGGCGCGGCCCGGCACGTTGTAGAGCACCACGGGCAGCCCCAGATCGGCCACCTTGGAAAAATGGCGGATCAGGCCTTCCTGGTTGGGCTTGTTGTAATAGGGGGTCACCTGGAGCGTGGCGTCGGCGCCGACCTTGATGGCATGCTCGGTCAACTCGACGGCCTCAGCGGTGGAATTAGCGCCGGTGCCGGCGACAACCTGAATGCGGCCATGAACCGTCTCGACGGACACCTCGATGACCTTCTTGTGCTCAGCCATGTCGAGGGTCGGGGATTCGCCCGTGGTTCCGACCGGGGTGATGCCGTCAACGCCCGCTTCAATCTGCAGCTCAATCAGGTTCTTCAACCGCGCGTAATCCACGCTGCCGGCCGTTGTAAAGGGCGTGACGAGGGCTGTGTATGCGCCTTGAAACATGATGATCTCCTCGGTTTCTGTGCGGGTATGCATACCAGCCGCCCCCCCGAGTGTCAATCCGGATTTTTCGCGGCGCAATTTGACGCCTCTGGCGGGAGCGCTGCGCGCAGCGCGTTCCCCTTTGTCTTTACCGTAATCTTTGCCTTTGTCTCGCCCAGGTCCGAGCAGATTATGGCAAAGATTATGGTAAAGATTACGGTCAAGAGCAGACTGCCTGCGCTTCTTCAAGAGGATTGCCGGCTTCGCGCAGCAATTCGCATTTTGGACGGGCAGCGGTCCCGTCATGTCCGCCGTAGCTCCCCGAGCGAAGGCGGAAGGTTCCGCTGTACTGGGGAAATGCTCCGGAAAGTACAGCGGGGGCTTCCACCTCCGCGCAAGGCTATGGCGGACATGACGAACCCGCTGCTTCTCATACCGTTCAAGCGCCATAATGCGAATGCCTGGGCTTCGCCACAGCGCCTTGACTTTGTACCGCGTGAGCGATACGGTAATCCCTTTTCACGGCATCGAAAGGGAATCAGCCTGATGAAATATTCGTTCATGAGCTTTTCGTGTCCGGGTTTGACCCTCAAGGACCTGCTGGATACGGCGAAGCGGTTCGGCTATGACGGCATTGAACCGCGCCTTGCCTCCAAACATCTGCACGGTATCGAGCCGGGAATCGGCGCCGATCAGGCGCGCTCCATCCGGGAACTGGCGGAAAGCACGGGAATCAAGCTCGCGTGTCTGGCCACCTCCTGCGTCTATGCGAACCCGGAAACCACCGCGGCCAACGTCGAGTTGACCCGTCGTTGCATCGACCTGGCGGCGGACGTGGGCGCGCCTTGTATCCGCGTGTTTGGCGGAGGCATCGGGACGGGGCTCAGCCGCGATGAAGCCATCCGGCACGTGGCCAAGGCGCTGCGCTCGATCGCCCCCCATGCCGGGAAGCGGCAGGTGGCCATTTGCATGGAAACCCATGACGACTGGTGCGATCCGCGCCATGTTTCGGCGGTCATGCGAAGCGTCCGTCACCCCGCCGTCGGCGTCAACTGGGACATCATGCATCCGGTGCGGGCGGCCAAGGTGATGATGGGAGACGCCTTTGCCGAGTTGCAGCCCTGGATCCGGCATGTCCATGTCCATGACGGCGTGGAGGCGCAGAACGGGCTCAAGCTGGTTCCGATCGGGCAGGGGATGATCGACCACCGCCAGGCCATGGCCCGGTTGAAAGCCGTGCAGTACGACGGTTTTATCAGCGGCGAATGGATCGACTGGAGCGATCCGTATGACGTTCATCTCCCCCGCGAACTGGCGGCCTTGAAGGCCCTTGAACATGAATGAGCCCGCCGGGTGGCCCGACTTCGTCGAAAAAGCTCCTGCATCTCCGGGCGGCCCGCGGTCCTGATGACTATCAGGATTGGGCTCGCGAGCTGGCCGACCGCGAACTCCCGCATCTGGCCCGGATCGAGTCCCCGCACTGGTGGCGATTGGCGGAACGAACGGAATTCTTGGCCGCGTTGCTGGCGCTGGAGGACAGGAGTGTTTAACAGACCCGCCTGTTATCGCGGCGGATAACGACGGCGGGCAAGTAGCCGGAGCCAGCGCTGGCCTTATGGGGCGCGGCAACCCGTTTCGATGGCCTTTTCTATCAGTGTCTGTTCAATGGAATACCAGTATTGCCAGGTATCGCCTAAGGAATTGGTTTTGATCCTCTGAATTTGCTCCTGTAATTCCACTGCCTGAATTTCCCGAACGAAGGCCTTGCCCTGTGGCGTTGGCTGCCGATTGACCTAGCCCATGTTTGTCAGTTGCGGGGTGATTCTGGGCGCAAAGGCCCCGATTTCCAAGGAAATTCGATGTCGGCTCGGATTTGTGATGGCAAATAATGTGGAGGGA
>JACQHI010000445.1 GCA_016199105.1 Lentisphaerota bacterium
GAGAGCCTGCTCGACACCTTGACAAACGCGGGCCTTACGAATGCGGTCCTCCTGCTATCTCTCAACAACAAAGATCATAACGGCCAATTCCCAAACTCCGCCTGGCCCGACACCAACGGGTGGCTTGCGGCGGCTCGGAGTCGCGGGTTCATGCCGGGCTTCTATGATATCTATCGCGGAGCGCACACCAACGGCACGCCGAGCGCGCCTTACCAGGGCACCTACTATCTCTGGCCGACCAACCTGCTTCTTGACTGGGCTTATCGCGACAGAAACGGACAACCTGTTATTGGAGGCGCCGCTACAAACCAATATGAGATTTCCGCTCAGCTGCAGGTGTCGTTTTGCCGCGATACCCGCCTGCCGGCCCATCTAGGCCGCTTTGGCATGGATGCCTACTTTTTCGATACGACCCTGGCTGCTGCATTATACGAGGACTATTCGACAAACGGACATTTTGCTTCCCGCGCCATGGATCTCGCCAATCGCTTCGCGTTGCTGGAAAGCGGCTATAGCAATTCCGTCAAACGACTTATTGTCGGCAGTGAACAGGGACGTTCCTGGGGCGTGCCGGTCGCGCACTGGGTTGAAGGCAAGTTCTGGCTTGGCCAGGCCAGCGCCGTACCGCAGACATACGGCGCTTGGAATGATAACGCCTACCCGGCGCTAATCGTGGATGTGGCCGATCCCACAAGCATTTCCAACACCACCCTCGGCCTGCTGTTGTCGGACGGCTGTCAGGCGCCTCTCTGGGACCTTGTGTTTCACGACTGCATCGTCTCCACCGTGCATTGGGGACGATCGCACAACAAGTATCTTTATGCCTGGGACCACAACGATCTCTGGGCCATGTTGCGGGGGCAGGCGCCGCATTTAAATATGGTTGAAGCGGGGGTACAGGGAAGCGCAGGGCGGATACCGAACACCCTGACCAATGCCTTCGACGAGGTGTGGAGCACGCGCTGGACGGTGATGAGCAACAGATACATTCAGACCTTCACCAGCGTCTGCCCCTGGCAGGCCAAGGTGATGTACATGGAGATGACCGATCACCAGTGGCTCAAGCCCGACAGGTCCGTGCAGTTGACCGAGTTCAGCGGGGACGGCGGCTGGAGCGGTCACGGGATTGTCGTGAACTTCGGGCTCTATGACGGCGCCTATGGCGTAACCAATGAAACATGGACCGGGACAGTGAGGAACGCGGCGTTGAGCGTGCCGGTGAAGGGGTATCGGACTTACAGTTGGGACACGACACGACCGGCGCTCGGCATTACCGCATCGTCCTCGAATGCGGGCGCGATGGTCATTCGTTTTTCAGGCGAACCCGGCAGCGCCTACGGAGTGGAGATGGCGTCGAATCTTGTATCCGCGGAATGGCTGAGGATGACAACCCTGGTCAGCGGCATCGTCGGCACCAACCTCACGTATGAATACACCGATCCCGATTCGGCCGGTCTTTCTCAACGTTTCTACCGGGTCGTGTTCTCCAACGCGCAGGTCACTCAGCTCTATAGCGGGAATGCCGTCGGCTTCTTCTGGACTTCGATTCCGCCGACGGGTGGTTTCAGCTTCGTGGCCGTCAATTTCACCGGTTCGGGGACCAGCAACCTGACGCTGCTGGATCTCTTCGGAACGAACCAATTGACGAAGGACAACGTCTATGTCCGCGCGGACAAGGTTTATGTGTGGAACACGGCCGGCCAGGTGTTCGAGCGGTTCGCGCAAAGGCCGTCCGGAGAATTCTTCAATGAGGAAGCCTGGGATGGGGGAAGCGCGACCAACCCGGTTTTGCCCAGCGGACGCGGCGTATGGCTGCAATCGCCGCAAGCGGCGACAACGGCTCATCCTATTTATCTCATGGGGGCGGTTGTGGCTCTGGGTGCGGTTTCGAATGCGATCAGGCCGGGCTATCAGTGCCTGGGTTCGCCGTTCTCGGCCGACCTTGTGTTGACGAACAACGACTGGCTGGCGGACGGGGCGATAGGGAACGACAACAAGGATTTGGCCGACCAGCTCATTGTATGGAGCGGCTCGGCTTTTGAGCGGTTTGGGTTGGCCTCGAATGGGAAATGGTACGCTTGGACCAACTGGGTAACCCAGGGCGGAACTCCCGCGGACAGGCGGGTGACGCTAGGCCAGGGCGCCTGGTATTTCTCCGTGAGCGGAACCAACTGGATATGGACTCAGCCCAAGCCGTACTCATGGCCGTGAAACGATGAATGCCAGGATGACAACGATCGGATTGATCGGGGTTTTCGCCATGGGTCTGGCGATTACCCCAGCGGGTCATGCCGCCGAATATCTGTACGTCGGCAATGGCGGGAACGCGCTGGTTGACCGGACCGACGGCGAGATTCAGCGGAGCGGCGGCTGGGTCGTGGCGCTTTACAAGTCCGGGCCGGATGGCGACATTGACGGCTACAACGACATTGTCAACGGGGCGTCGGGCGCGGACGACACGCTGTTGGGCCTCTACGCCTATTTCGGTTCGGCGTCAAACGGGTACTTCAAGCACGTGTTCTCCACAAGTGCGGGGAATGCGCCGTCCGGGTCCGGCCTCAAGACCGGCGACAGGATATACACGCGCGTGTTCGATTCCGCGGTCATCTCCAACGCCGGCTGGTGCGCCGTCATTGATGACGAGCTGGCCACCGTGCCCGATTTCACCACTCCACCCGGCATTGGCTGGATGTACGACCCGGGGAGCGTATCCGCATCCGACTGGCTTCAGATACAGCTTGTGCCGCCTGCGGTGCCTTCCGGAGTCTCGGCCAGCGACGGAACGTACTCCAACAAGGTGCGCATAACCTGGAATGCATCGCCAGGCGCAACCGCCTATGAGGTCTGGCGGCACACGACCAACGACGCGACCGTCGCCGGCAAACTGGCCGACACGGCCGAAACAGTTTTCGACGACATAACGGCGGTGGTTGGGAAGGTCTATTACTACTGGGTCAAGGCCGGGAATGTGGGGGGCTCGAGTGGGTATGGGGGTCCGGACCAGGGTTGGATGGGTGTGGGGCGGGGGGAGCCGGCGTCTTTCAACGACTTTGATGGCGATGGGGTCTCGGACTTGGCGGTGTTCGATCGGAACACGGGCTACTGGTATATCCGGACGGTGTCGGGCACGCTACTGGCATGGACCATGCAGTGGGGCTGGACGGGGGCGGAGCCGGTGTCGGGCGATTACGATGGGGACGGGATTTCGGACCTGGCGGTATTCGATCAGGACACGGGCTACTGGTACGTGCTGAGCATGGATGGACGGCTGCTGGCGTGGGC
>JACQHI010000072.1 GCA_016199105.1 Lentisphaerota bacterium
AAGCAGCGGGTTCGCAGCCCCCGCTGTACTTTTTGGAGCATTTCCCCAGTACAGCGGGACCTACGGGACCGCTGCTCTTCCATAATGCGAATTGCTGGTCTATCCCGCCGCGGCGCGACGCACCGGAGGGATCAGACGCGCGCTCACGCTGACACTTCGGATGCCGCAGGCTTTCAACCGCCCGACATATTTCGGATCGCCTGCGATTTCCCCGCAAACGGAGACCGTCCGCCCCGCTTTGTCCGCCGCCAGGACGATCGCTTCGATCGTTTTCCACAGCGCCGGCCGATCCGGAACAAAATCGTAGGACACATGTTCGTTGTTCCGATCGACGGCAAAAAGATACTGAATCAGGTCGTTCGTGCCGATGCTGCCGAAATCGGCCATCGAAAATATTTCCTCGGCCTGCAGGCAGGCGGAGGGCACTTCAAACATGATCCCGTGCCGGAGTTCCCCGGCGGCGAGCGTGGCCGTCGCCTGGATAAACCGCTTTTTCAAGGCAAGGAATTGTTCCGCATCCACGATCATGGGATAGAGCACGTTCACCGGCCCCAGGGCGGACGCCCTGGCCAGGGCGCGGGCCTGCGCGTCGAACAAATCGGGACGGGCCAGCAACAACCGCGATCCCCTCAAGCCGAGGGCCGGATTCTCCTCCTCGGGCAACTGGAAAAACGGCGCGTTCTTGTCCCCTCCGATATCCAGGAGACGGAACGTCACCGGTTTTCCCCGCATCAACCGCAATAGCGCGGCATACCGCTCGAATTGTTCGTCTTCCGACAGCAGCCGGCCCTCCGCCAGAAATTCGAACTCGGTCCGATAGAGCCCCACGCCGTCCGCCTCCAAGCGGACGGCCTCGTCGGCATCCGCCAGCCGGTTGATGTTGGCCATGACCGCATAATCCGACACCGGGGGAACGGGCTCGACGAGCACGGGTTCGCCCAGCGTCACCGCCGAACCCAAGCCGGAAAGGGTTTTCTCGGAAGGCCAGACGACGACTTCCCCCGTCTGCCCGTTCAGCAGCAGATCCGTGCCGCAGGCGATCGCGGCATGAATGCCTTTGAGCCCGCTGATGGCCGGGATGCCCAGCGCGCGCGCCAGAATGGCGGCATGGGCCGTCTTGCCGCCCCGTTCCGTGACGAACCCCAGCGTATGCCGGGCATCCAGCGCCGTCATCAGTGTCGGCGTCAGTTCCTCGGCCACGACAATCCGGTTCTTGCCCTTCTGGCAGTGCTCCAGTCCCGCGCACTGAAGCGATGGATTCATGTTGCCCAGAATATCCAGGAGCCGCCGCTTGATCTCCCCGACGTCCGAAGCCCGATCGCGGATATACTCGTTGTCCATTTCCTGGAAGCGGGCCTCGTGGGCATCCAACACCGCCACGATCGCCGATTCCGCGTTGACGTTTTCCCGGGCGATGATGTCCTCCATCTGCCGGTGTATGCCGTCATCTTTCAACATCATCCGTTGCGCAAGGAATATCTCGGACTCGGCTTTCCCGATTTCCCGGGCGACTTCGCCGCTGATCGTCTCCAACTGGTCGGCCGCCATGGCGATGGCGCGACCCAGCCGGTCGCGCTCCCGTTCCACCCCCTCGCCCTCGACCCGAAACCCGGGAAGATTCGAATGACGGCTTTCGTTGAAAAGACAGACCTTCGCCAGCGCAATGCCATCGCTGATGGGGATTCCCCGCAATGTGGTTTCCACCCGATAATTCAGAATCATGGGGGGGTCGCCTTCTTGGGCCAATTCTTGGTGAGTTGAATGATCTCCCGAACGAACGAACACTCGCAATGCGAGGCACACGGCCGTAAATTGCCGCGCACCTGACAATAGTCGGGACAGCCCGGCAAGCCCTTCCGGTTTTCCTCAAAGATGGGCCCCGCATAAAGGTCGGCGAACTCGTCCGCCATGATGCCCAGCGTGGTCTGACAGTCCTTCCGGTCGTGATTGAACAGGAAGAATCCCGCGGTCAACTCGACGAAATTCACCTGATATCCGACCAGCGTCACGTGGGGGTCGGCCAGAAAATCTTCCCGCTTGTTCCACAGATGACCGCAGGTGGTGCAGCGCTTAAAGGGCTTGTCCATCATGACCATCAGGGGGCATTGGCATCCGCCGCCGCCGCGGGCGGCGTGAAAACGCGCGCCGCCAACTCGTTGTCCACCAGGAAGAGTCCCTGCTCCCCCGCCAGTTTGATGCGGGCCAAAGCGGTGCCGGCGTTCGCCTCCTCTTCGACCTGTTCGGTCACGAACCATTGGAGGAACGTCTCCGTGGGATGATCCTTCCCCTGGCGGGCCAGATCCACGAGGTCATGGATGCATTTCGTCACGAATTTTTCGTGCTTCAGGGTCTGCTCGAACATGTCCTTCAGCGACTTGAATTCCACCGGCGGCTTCTCGATCGCCATCAACTTCACTTTCGCCCCGGAGTCGAGGACATACGCGAAGAATTTGTTGAAATGAACCATCTCCTCCTGATACTGCACCGTGAACCAATTGGCCGCGCCCTTGAGCCCCACGAACTGGGAATGGGCCGCCATCGACAGATACAAGTAGGCCGAGTAAAATTCCTTGTTCATTTGCGTGCTCAACGCCGTTTCCATCTTGTCGCTCAGCATGTCACACCTCCGTTTGTTGAACGCGACCTTTATCCTTTAGAGCGGAGAAAAGCGGTCCTTGCCGACTCCGCATTCCGGGCACACCCAGTTGTCCGGGACCTGCTCGAACGGGGTTCCGGGCGCCACGCCGTTGTCCGGATCCCCCTTGGCGGGATCATAGATCCATCCGCACACATCGCACACGTATGTTTTCATGCGTTTCAGTCCGTTGTGGGCTTGTTCCGGATCGCCGTCGATTCGCCCCGTTTATACCATGGCACAAGAGATCATATCAACGGGATTCATCTCCGGGGTCAGGACTGAATGGCGCGAAGATAAGCTCACGGCGGTCGAGGCCGCCCGCCCTCCCGTGAGGGACGTTGGC
>JACQHI010000438.1 GCA_016199105.1 Lentisphaerota bacterium
CGGCTATCCCGAGGAGGACATCGGCTACGGCACCGCCGTGGTGGCCGGACTTGCGCAGCTCATCGAGCCCCTGCGCCGCGCCGGCCTCTACGACGCCTATGCCGACTGCCCGCGCTACGCGAAGTTTGGGGAGGCCATCCTGCACTTTGTCCAACCGTGGGGCCGCTACCTCACCAACACGGGCGATCACAGCGATTGCATCATCTGCCGCGAGACGGTGCTGGCGCGTCAGGCGGAGGAAGCGAGAAACCCTTCGATCCTCTGGTTGCTGGGCAGGCTCATCTACCCGACGACACTCCCCCTGCCCGGCGACACCTCGCCTCCCACCACCGTCGAAATTCCCTTGCACAAGGGATTCCAGATCCCCGCGACCGGCTGGTCGCTCCTGCTCGCCCCGACGCTTAAAAAGATCGGGGCCGCGCGTCCGTCGCCCGCCACGATGCCGACCGCATTCCGCGACCGGACCCGCGGCATCGTGAGTTTCCGGAGCGGCTGGGACGACGATGCCACTTTTGTGGTATTCGACGGCTCCCAGCGCTCGCCCGCCTGCCAGGGCCACATGCATGCCAGCGGCGGGCACTTCGACCTCTCCGCCCTGGGCGAGTATTTCGCGACCGACACCGGCCGCTACAACATCGAACAGAACTGCCACAACGTGGTCCTGGTTGACGGCAAGAGCGGGCGCTCCACGGACGGGCAATGGGTCAATACGACCTGGCATGGCTTGCTGACCGACTACCAGCCGGGCGCGTTCTGCGACACGGCGGCGGCCGACAGTTCGTACCAGCACGCCTGCTTCTGGGCGCGGCGCCGGGTGGGGCTGGTCAAAGGCAGGGGCGCGCCCGCCTATGCTTGGACGCTGGAGGATATCAACAAGGCCAACGACTGGGCCGAATTCTGGTGGCAATTGCACACCAGCCCGGAGAACACGATCGCGCTCGACGGACAGACCGCCACGATCACCGGCTGGCGGCACGGGCACCAGCTCGACGTGCACTTCGTATTGCCGCCGCCGAACGCCTATCCGAAAGCCCACACCTTGCGGCTCGATCAGGACGAGGCGACGCCCAGTTCATACCGGTATGTCCCAAACCCGCGCGAGGAAGTTGCCCGCCGGTTCGCCCGCCCGGCGGAGCAGGTCCACGGCCCGGGGTACGTGCGGCCGCGCCTACTGGCGAAGGTCGGCGGCTACAATGGCCGGTTCATGGCGCTCATGCTGCCGCGCCGCAAGGGCGAGCCGCGGGCGACGGTGGAAGCCCTGCCCACGCGGGACAATGCGTTCGCCGCGCGGCTCACCTTCGGCGGCGTGGAGGACACGCTCATCTGCGCCTACGAGCACCACCTGCTCGAGGCGGACGGCATCCACGGAGGCGGCGACTGGTGCGTCGTCCGCCGCGACCGGAAGACCCGAAGGGTCCTGCAGTACGAACTCGGCGACGGCACGAGCGTGACGGTGGACGGAAAGACCCTGCCCGGAGTCTAATCTTTGCCATAATCTGCCCGGGGCTGGGAGCGACAAAGGGTAAAGATTATGGTAAAGAAAAAGGAGGAGTGAGCCGCTCTCGGTGAATCGAGGAGAAGTCTGAATGTAGCTTGGAATAGAGGTCCCATTTGGAAGGGGGGACTACGTAGGTCCCGACTCCGATCGGGACCTCTCCGGTTCAATAACGGTCCCAGTTGGAACTGGGACCCACGTGGGGCCTGATCGAAAAAACAGACAGGAGGCAGGCGATGAAGACTTATGCGACGATACTGGCGGTCATGCTTCTTTTGCTGGGTTGGCGCAGCGTCGGATCGGCGCAACAGACCAACACGCCCGCCGCCGGTGCGGCACTCACCAACGAGGCCAACAACACACGCGCCGGGGCACGGGATAAAGATGACCGTGCGTTCAGGACACGGGTGTTTCGCGTCCAACCATTCATATGCGAGAATTGTATTCCCCGCTCGACAACAAATGAGCCTATTGACAAATATTATAGGGATGCGGGGGTTCCTTTCCCAGAAGGCTCGCACATGTTTTATAGTCCGGATGATTTTGCATTGGTGGTGCATGGGCCGGATGAAATGATTTCCAAAGTGGAAGCTATCATGGTTGGATTAATAAAGTGGCCGTCGCAAGTTGAAATCACGGCATCCTTCGTAGCAATTGGACAGCGTTCATTCGAGAAGGCCGGGATAGGAAAGTTGTTGGAAAAACTGGGCCGTGTTGCCCCGACGAATACATCAACAGAGTTTTCCGTCCAAAACATAACATCCTTGAGCATCGGTCGGTCCAGCCATGCGTGGGTGTGGCGCTCGAAGGCAGAACCGCCACGGGAATCCTTGATCCGCCTGGCGCCCAATCATGCACAGGCTGTGTTGCATGCTCTTGAAACGGCAGGCGCCCAGGTCATTGCAGAACCGAGGCTGATAACCAAATCCGGCATGAACGCGGAAATCAAGATTGCCGATGAGATCATCTATCCAACCAAGAGTAGTGGGGCATTCGAGAAGCGAGATGTGGGTGTGCTTTTGAATGTGACTCCGGTTGTGGGACCGGATGGCTACACGATTGATTTAACGCTTTTGCCACAATATGTCGAGCTGGCGGGCTGGGAAAAATACCGTGTGATCGAGACTGCCGAAGACGGCACGACGGAACAAAACATTGTCCGTAAGCCGATTTTCCGGTCCTGCAATCTCACCACCAGTGTCACGCTCTGGGATGGGCAGACGCTGGTGATGGGCGGCGTTCCGATGGGCGAAATCAAGCCGTCGTTTGTCGGGCGGCTGTTCGGCTGCAAGCCGGAGCGCAAGCTGCTGTTTATCTTCATCACCGCCCGGCTGCTGGATCCCGCCGGTTTGGCCATTCAATTTTGAGCCATGCCGAAAAAACTTGCGCTCGCCGAATATGTGCCGGATATTGTCCGGCGACATGGGAGAAGCCGCATGAAGGATTTTCGCTCGATTGTCGATAAACTCAAAGGGCCGCTGGTCCCGGTGATGTGCGCCTTTGACGAGGACGAAAAGCTCGATCTGGAGTCAACGTGCCGGTGGGTGGATTGGCTGATCGCCGGCGGCATCCGCCTCTTCTGGACCACCTACGGCACCTCGCACTTCTGGGGCTTGACCGATTCGGAAGTCATGGACCTGACCAAGGCGGTCGCGGGAGTCACCCGAGGGAGGGCGCTCCTGATCGCCGGCACGAATTTCCACTGGCCCCTTCGGACCTGCATGGAATTCGCCGATGTGGCGGCCGAGGCGGGAGCGGACATCGTCAAGCTCCAGGTGGACTGGAGATGGAACCCGGATGAGGCCGTCGTGCTTCGTTTTTACAGGCGGCTTGCGGAATGCACGCCCCTGCCGCTTTTCGCCTACACGCTCGCGGACGCCAAAACGAGGGGAATGTCGTGCGCCGGTCTGCGCCAGGTGCTGGACATCCCGCAATTTGTCGGCATGAAGAACGATTCGGGCGATTTCTACGAGAACTGCGAGTACCTCCGGACCGTGCGGCTTCAGGGCGCGCGTTTCGCCGTCATGACCGGCGGCTCCATGATGTCGTTCCTGCACGGACACGAGTTCGGCGCCGCGGCCTTTGCGACCGCGATCGGTTTTTTCGCGCCGAAGGTTCCACTGGCCTTGACGAGACACCTGGAAGAAGGACGGCGGGCCGAGGCCGTGCAACTGATCCAACATTATGAGGAGCCCTATTACGCGCTGATGCGGGAGCTGCCGCACAGCCATTATGCGTTCGACCATGCGGCGCTCAAGTTGATGGGGCATTTCAAGTCGAGCCGCATCCGGCATCCCTTCAAGACGTGCGGGGGCGATGCGGAAGCGGCCATCGGAAAATTTCTTCGGGACAAGGAAATCCTGTAAGCCGAGCGCCCGGCGATGAGTGACATCGAATCATACCGAGTCGTGGAGCACGGAACGATCTACCGGAGCGCCGCCGGGCTTCAGGGCTATTACCCCCGGGTTGTCCGCTTGAGCGCCAGGGAACTCCTCGCCTCCTTTGTGGGCAGCGTGGGCCTGGAAACTCCGGATTGCCGTCCGCTGCTGTCCCGCTCGCTGGACGGAGGAGCGACCTGGACCCTGCAGGGGCCCGTCGAGGCGCAGCGGCCCGCCGAATTCCCGCCGACCGAAACCGGTTTTATCAGCCGGGATACCGACGGCTCGCTCCTATGCCTGGGCGCGCGGTGGCCCGTGGATCCCCAGGCGCCGGAAACGCCGCTCATCCACCCGAAAACCGTGGGCATGCGGGAGAACCACGTTGTGTTGCGCCGTTCGACGGATGGCGGGCGCGCGTGGACGAACGCGCGGCTCATTCCCAAACCGATTCAAGCGCCGCTCGAGATTCCGACCGGCCTGCTGGCGCTGGAAGACGGGACGCTCCTCATGTCCTGCGCCACGTGGAAGGACTGGGACGGCGGCTGCCCGCATGGACATCGGGTGCTGATGGCCAAATCGAAAGACCGCGGCGCGACGTGGGGCCATGCGATCACGATCTTCCATGATCCCGACGGCAGAACCGGCTTCTGGGAGGGGCGCGTCATTTCGATCGGGGCCGGCAGAATGCTCGCGACCTGCTGGGCGCACGATTGGATCTCTGACAGGGATCTTCCCAATCCCTACGCCTTGAGCGACGACGCCGGCGAAACATGGTCTTCCCCGTCCTCCTCTCCGGTCAATGGCCAGACGGGTTGGCCGCTGTGGCTGGGGAACGACACGGTGTTGTTCGTGTACAACCATCGCCGCGACCCGGTCGGCGTGCGCGGACAGCTCGCGCGAATCCGCGACGGCCAATGGATCACCCTGTTTGACGAGAGCATCTGGTCGCCCGCCGACAGGCGCGCCGGCTCCATTTCCAAGGGGGATTACGGCGTGACGGGCTTTCAATTCGGGGCCCCGTCCGCCGTCAGACTGGACGCGAACACCGTGCTGGCGCCGTACTGGTGCGTGGTGAACGGTCGCGCCGGGATCCAATACACGAAGCTGTCGCTGCACGGCCCCGCCCAACACCGATAACCCGATGCGCATTCTTTCCATCGTCTTCCCCGTCTTCGCCATTATCGGCCTCGGCTATGGCTATGGACGCGGCAAACGGCTCGATCTCGGCATGACCAACCAGATTGCGATGGACGTGCTGGTGCCGGCGCTGGTGTTCTCGGCGCTGGCCTCCCAAGCCTTCGACACGGCGCGTTATGCCAAGCTCGCGCTCGGCGGCGCCGCGGTCGTGTTAGGGTCCGGGCTCCTCGCCTATCCGTTCGCGCGCCTGCTCAAGGTTCAAGTCAAAACATTCGTTCCGCCGATGATGTTCAGCAACTCGGGGAATATGGGCATACCGGTCATGGTGCTGGCGTGCGGCGATGCCGCCGTGCCGGGCGCGGTCGTGTTGTTTCTGGTGGAAATGCTGTTGCACTTCTCGCTCGGCGCATTTCTACTCGATCGTCGCATGCGCGGCATGCGGTGGCTGCGCTCGCCGGTGATGCTCGCGACCCTGCTCGGCCTGGGGGTGAGCCTGAGCGGCGCCACGCCCCCCGCTCCCGTGAGCGCCGCGGTGCGAACGGTTGGCGATGCGGCGATCCCGTTGCTGCTCTTCGCCCTGGGGGTGCGGCTCAACGAAATATCGTTCCAAGATTGGCGCCTCGGGCTTGCGGGGGCATTGCTCTGCCCCGCCACCGGCTTGGCCATGGTGGCCTTGATCGCGCCCGCCCTCGCGCTCGCGCCCCTGGAACGCAGTTTGCTGCTGATCTTCGGCGCCCTGCCGCCGGCGGTGCTGAATTATTTGATGGCGGAACAATACCGCCAGGAACCGGAACGCGTGGCGTCCATCGTGCTGCTGGGCAATCTGGCCGCGCTCGGTGTCATGCCCATCGTGCTGGCATTCGCGCTACACTGAGCCTTTCTTTACGACCGGTCGGCGGATAAACATTCGGCAAGGAGACACCATGAAAGAATCCGGACAGGAAGACATTGGCGTTGTGAGACAATAAAGATTCTTGCCTCCGCGTTTGGCCCGGCGAAAAAACCGGACGCGGAAGGGACAGAAAATCCAGGTCGATAAAATGGCCGGACCGATAATGCTTTGTGC
>JACQHI010000449.1 GCA_016199105.1 Lentisphaerota bacterium
TCCACAGGTAGGGCGGTTTCGCCGAAACCGCCGTGGTCGCCCGGAAACGGCGCGCCCTGCCATGGCGGGGTTAACTCGGCGCTTGCCCCGCTCTTTGGCGGGGAGCGCGCCCTACCTCGGATTGAAATTCCTATGCATCGAGTTAGATCCGTCTTCGCCCGCAAAAAGCAACTGCTGGTTGTTTATTCGCGTCTATCAGAAAAAGGCTTGCCACATGGTAACTGCGCAGGCATCCCGCCCCGGGATGCCTGCGCAGTTACCTCAACAGATCATACAACGTGTTCGCCATCACCTGGTGTCCGGCGCTGTTCGGATGCAGTCCATCCGACGACAGATAGGACGTGTTCCAACCCAGGGCGGCCTCGAAATCGACCAGCGTCACATTTTCGGTTTGCGCCAAAATCCGGATTTCCCGGTTCAAGGCCAGCACGCCGTCGGTCATAAAACCATGGCTACCCGAAACCGGAGTCAGCGTGCAAATCAGCGGAACGGTATTGTTGTTTTTCGCGGCGTCAATAATGCCGCGCAGATTGGCCACGATGCCGGCGGTGTTGTCAGACCGGAAAACATCGTTGGCTCCATACAGGACG
The DNA here is from genome assembly GCA_016199105.1 of Lentisphaerota bacterium. Lineage (GTDB taxonomy): Bacteria > Verrucomicrobiota > Kiritimatiellia > JAAZAB01 > JAAZAB01 > JACQHI01. Next base: position 591 of record JACQHI010000449.1, read on the forward strand.
ATCATGTAGCCGGGCTTATACCAGGAAAGAACGCCGGAGACCCGATCCAACCCGCCCTCGGACTGCTCGCCGCCCACGCCCTCATTGGCCACCGATTTGCCCAACAGGGCGGCCAGCCGGGACACGAAAATATCGCCATAGGACGACAACCCATAGCCCTCGGTGATGCTGTCGCCCAGCGCGACGTATAGATTGGGATCGTTATCGCCAAAATCGCCGCTGGACGTTGCCGTGGGCGCGATAGTCTCCGGGAATACGGGAATCGGCCCCGCGCCGCTCCACCCCCACGTGAGCGGATAGGCGATCGCGATTCCCGCCATATTGACGATATACCACCGGCCTTGATCCGGATAATAGACGGCCAGATCCGTCACGCCGTCGCCGTCATAATCCGCCGGCGCCGGAACGGTGTCCGACCAGCCGATTTGAACGTTGTAAAACTGACTCCTCTGGCTGAAGATGTACCACATCCCGCCCGCCGGGTCATACACGGAAAAATCATCCTTGCCGTCGCCGTCAAAATCGCCGAGCACCGGTTCGGCCGCCGACCAGCCGAACTGCTGCCCGCGAATCTGCCGATCGGACGACTGGAACACGTACCACATGCCGTTCGAGGGCACATACACCGCCAGATCGGCCTTTCCATCGCCGTCATAATCCGCCGGAACGGGCCGGGTTTCGGACCAGCCGAACTGGTAGGACGCAAATGTGTTGGAACTCGTCAATAAATACCAGAGCCCCAGCGTCGGGTAATAGACGCCCAAATCCGTCATTCCATCGCCGTCATAATCCGCCGGAACCGGATACGCCTCGGACCAGCCGAAGTAGCGCACCTCGGCGGTCGCAGCGGTGGAAGTCTTGATGAACCAGCTTCCTTCGCTCTGGCGATACACGGCGAAGTCCGACCGGCCATCCCCGTTGAAATCCCCGGCCACGGGCGTATAGCCCGGTCCGCCCAAAGACGCACCAAAGGCGACCGCGACTTGACCCGTCGTTTCGACGTACCAACCGCCCCCGGCTTCGTAATACAGGGCGAGGTCCGATTTGCCGTCTCCATTATAATCGCGCAAGGGCCCCGCCTGTGCCCCGATCGAGCAGAGCGTCAGGACGGCAAGCCCGGACAAAACAACACGTCGTATCCGTTCGCTGATTTTCATTTTATCCTCCTGCTTGGATCGTAAGAGCCTGTTCGAAAAGTTGTTGCGCCCCGTGAAAGCCGGGAAACCGGCAATCTTGGAGGGCGAACCTGTGGTGAGCCGCGAGAAAGAATAGCGATGTTCCGACCTTCCATCCACCTTGCGCTTCATCTCGTGTCCGGCTCACCACAGGTTCGCCCTCCAAAAATCTTAATGTTCCCCACGTTCAGCGGGGACTTCCACCTCCGCGCAAGGCTACAGAGGACATGGCGAACCCGCTGCTAATTTATTGACGTCACAATGCCTCACAGGCGTTTGCGCAAAACGGCGGCGGACGCTTCCGCGACCTCCGCATGCAAACTCCGGCCATGCGCATCCATGGTGACCAGGGCGGGAAACCGCCTGACTTCCAGCACCCACAGGGCTTCGGCCGATCCGAATTCGTCAAGGAAATGCACATCGGAAACACGCGCCACCTTTTGCGCCAGCACCTGGGCGGCGCCGCCCACCGCGTGCAGATACACGCAGCCGTATTTCCGACAGGCCGCCAGGGTTTCCGGCCCCATGCCGCCCTTCCCGATGATCAGGCGGATGCCCGTCCGCCGGATGATCTCCGGCATGTACGGCTCCTCGCGCCCCGACGTGGTCGGCCCGGCCGCCAGCACAACCCACTGCCCCTTTCGCCGGACCACCACCGGACCGCAGTGGAAAATGGCCCCGTTTTTCAGCGACACCGGAACGCGGCCGCCATCGGCCAGATACCGATGCAGACGGTCCCGGCCCGTGAATATCCGGCCCGACACTTCCACCCGATCGCCGACCTTCAGGCGTCGGATTTTCTCCCGGTCAAACGGTTCCATAAGACGTTCAGTCGCCATAGAGCCACTTTCTAATACGGCCGTCCCGGTCGAGAACGACCCCGCGCCGGCGCATGGCCCAGCACATATAGGAGATCGAGACGAAATAACTGGCCGGAAGCCGGCATAACGTTCCGAGCTTCACCCCCAGCAGGGTGGAGGCGCCGCCAAAGCCCATCGGCCCGATGCGGAGGGCCTGGCCCTCCCGAAGAAGCCGCCGTTCCAGTTTCGCCAGAACCGGCAGGGCGGACACGTCGTCCACCTTTCGCAAAAACTGGCGTTTGGCAAATTCCATGCCCGTGGCGCGATCCCCGCCAAGGCACACTCCGAGGACACCGGGCGCACAACCGCCCCCCTGTATCTTCACGAGCGCATCGAGCACACACCGGCGCACCCCGTCCA
>JACQHI010000032.1 GCA_016199105.1 Lentisphaerota bacterium
CCCGAACCCTGAACCCTGAACACCTATCTGCCTGCCTTCACAGCAGCTCCGGCTGCTGCAGCGGACGAATCAGCGAGTGGAATTCCATCGTCTCGAAAAAGGGAATGAGCCGCGCCGGGTCGGGCGGGCGCGACCGGAGGCTCTCCCACTCGAGCGGAAGGGAAACAGTCCGATCCAACCGGATCAACCGCACATTCCGTTCCACCTCCGCCTTGTGGCTTCGCAAGGCTTCACGCAACTTCTCCGGCATAACGGCCTCCAGATTCGTCCACACTCCCTCCAACGAGCCGAATTCGTTCAGCCAGCGGGCCGCCGTCTTCGCCCCCACGCCGGGAACGCCGGGAATGTTATCCACGGCGTCGCCGGTCAAAGCCAGCCAATCCACGATCTGCGTCGTTTGGACTCCGGTCTTGGCCGCCACCTCCGCCCGGCCCATTTGCTCCTCCGGTTTCGAGGAGGGCAGGAGCAGAACACGCTCGCTGACCACCTGAAACAGATCCTTGTCGGAAGAAGCGATCAGCACGTCGGTGGGTTCGACCGAGTCGACAAGCTCACGGCAGGCAGGCTCACCGCTTGTCCCGAGTTTCGAGGGGCGAGTGGATTCCGTTTCGACGCGCGCGGCCAGCGAGGCGATGACATCGTCGGCCTCCTTCTCCGGCAAACGGACATGCTGGATGTCCGCCTGGTTCAGAAACTCCTCGATCAGGGGCAATTGCCGGCGCAACGGCTCGGGCATGGGCGGCCGTTGCGCCTTGTATCCCTCGAAAATCGATCTCCGTTCCTTCGCCTGCGCGCCATCGAACACCACCAGCCGGTGCGTGGGGCGCCACCCCTTGTCCAATTGTTGAAGGGTTTTGATGAATCCAAACAGCGCATTCGTGGGCTGGCCGGCCGCCGTGCTCAAGTCGCGGATGGCATAAAACGAGCGATAGATCAGGTTGAGGGCATCTACGAGGAGAAGCTTCATCCTGCTTGTTACCCTAATCTTTGCCGTTGTCTTTCCCTTGTCTGACCAGCCTTTGCTACTCTGCGAAGTCAGCTCTGTTAGGAGTCGTTAATAAGGAATATACGGCGCCAGATCTGTGGCCCACGGAGCCACACTGCCTGCAACGCAAGGAATGACAAAATCATTTGCGACAAAATCATTGGAAACTGAAGAAGCGAATGCCGGTCGAGTGTGGTATTGAGGTTAACCCTATCGAAAACGCTCAACAAATGATTTTGTTGTCAATGATTCTGTCGTGCTTGCCGAGTCATTACGAATTTAATATAAATTGCTTTACGGCGCGCCGGGCGCTTTCGGTTCGGCGGGCGCGACTTCCGGCTGTGCAATCTTGTTGCCGGCGGGATCCACGAGGTTGGCCGTGACGAAAATCAGAAGGTTTCGCTTCACGGTCCTGGAGCTATCGCTGCGGAAGAACCTGCCGATCAACGGCAGATCGCCCAGGAACGGAATCTTGTCGTGTGTGTCCGTCTGCCCTTCCGAGATCAGCCCGCCCATGACCACCGTCTCGCCGTCCCAGATGGAAATACTGGTGGTGATATTGCGGCTGTTGAACACCGGCTGGGGCATCGGGCGGCTCTCCGTCTGGGGATTGCCGCTGCTGTCCGTCGTGGTAACCGTGGAGCCGTAATTGACCCAGTCCACGAGTTCGACAACCTGGGGCAGCATGGTCAGGTCGATCGTATAACCGTCGGGCCCGACCACCGGCGTCACGTTCAGGATCACGCCCACATCGCGTTTCTCGAAACCGGACGGCGTCACCACCACGCGCGTGGTGGTGCCGGCGGCGCCCGTGGCCCCCGCCGCTCCCGTCCCCACGGCCTCGGACGTTTGTTCGAATTGGGTCGGATAAATCAATTCGCGCACGATCTTGATTTCCGCGTTCATGCCGCTCTTGGTCGTCACCTTGGGCGCCGACAAGAGATTGGCCGTGCTGGATTGGTTGAGGAGATGCAGAATGAACGTGACTTCCGGATTTGTGAGCACGGAGGAAAGGGAGAACAGACTGCCCAGGGCGCCGCGCGCCGATTCCCCTTGCCCGGGGATATTGGGGCTCTCCGCGACAGCCGAGCCGCCGACATCGCCGAGAGTTCGCAGCATGGAAGTTGAGGTTCTGTTGGCTTGTATCCGCTCCCGGTTGCCCAGGGTGATCGGCGCCGACGAGCTGGCGTTTTGCGCCAGTTCCCAGTCATCCGACAGTATCCATTGCATGCCGATTTCCTCGAGATCCGTCTGATCGATTTCCACGAATTTCGCCTCGATTTCCACCTGGCTGGGAATCACATTCAACTTGGCCAGGATGCTCTCGAATTTCTCCAGGTTCTCCGCCGTATTGGCCACGATCAGCTTGCCGATGCTCGGCTTGTAAATGATCGAGGTGCCCTGCGGAAACGGCACGCCGGCGTCCTGAAAAAACTTGCTCACATCGGAGCGCGTAGCCGTCACCCCCGTGCCCAGTTCTCCGCTCGTCGCGCCGGCATCGGACCGCGTGAGGATGGTTTCCTGGATGGACGGCTGGACGGAATACATCCGCGTGATGACTTCGCCCCACACCACGTCGGACGGGGTGATGATGACCGCGCTTTCCTCGATGCGGTACTTGAGGCTGGTGACCTCCGTGATGTATTTCAAGGCGTCAACCAGGGTGATATTACGGAGGTTCAGGGTGATTTCCGGAATACGACCGGCGCCGGGAACGGCGGCGTCCGCGCCCGCGGGCGCGGTCGGTTCGGCGCCGAAAATATCTTCCGCCGGCCTGGGCGCCGCC
>JACQHI010000450.1 GCA_016199105.1 Lentisphaerota bacterium
CGTGGGTCCCAGTTCCCGTGAGGGACGTTGGCCCAACGGGACTCACGTCCAACTGGGACCTCTGTCATATGCGAATTATCGCCTGTCAGGCTTTTCGGTTGTTTCGCGATCACGTACTGTGCTAAAGAAAAAGAAGGAACTCTTATGACGCCATCCCTCCAGGATCGTGAACGACTGCGGGCGCTGGCCGGGCGCCTGCGCGAGATCGCCGAGCTTCCGGAGATGGACGTCCGGAAGAAACGCTGGTTCCGCTTCAACGCGCTCCAGCCCGAGCGCCCGATGGTCCTGTGTTTTCCCGAGGGGGCCTGGGAGGAGCTTGTGCCGCCATCCGCCTGCCGGTGCTCCGATGAACTCCTGCGCCACTGGGAGCGCCGTTTCCTGATGGCCCTCTATTGGTGGGAGCATATCCGGGACGATCATGTTGTCGAACCCTCCTTCAATCTGAACTGGCTGGTGACGGCCGGGGATTACGGCGTGCCCGTGCGGCGCCATTACGGCGACAACCGCGGCAGTTACCGGTGGGATCCGCCGCTGGCCAATCTCGACGACGACCTGAACAAGCTCCGATTCCGCCCGTTGAGCGTGGATCGCGAAGCCACACAGGCGCGGCTCGCCCTGGCCCGCGACCTTTTCGGCGATCTGATCGCGCCCCGGCTTCGCGGTCCGTTCTGGTGGTCCATGGGGCTCACCTGGACGGCCATCGATCTCATCGGCTTGGAGACGCTGATGCTGGCGATGTATGACAATCCCGGCGGCCTGCACCGGCTGATGGCTTTCTTGCGGGACGAAAGTCTGCATTATCTGGCTTGGTTCGAAAATGAAGGCCTGCTCTCGCTGAACAACAGCGCGGATTACACCGGCTCCGGCGGCGTCGGTTACACCACGGAGCTACCGCAAAAGGACCGGCAGGAAGGCAGCCCCGTGCGATTGAAGGACCTGTGGGGGTTCGCGGAGTCGCAGGAGACGGTGGGCGTTTCGCCGGCGATGTTCGCCGAATTCATCCTGCCGTATCAACTGCCGATTCTGAAAAAGTTCGGCCTGAATTGCTACGGCTGTTGCGAAGCCGTCCACGAACGCTGGCCGTGGCTGAAAACCATCCCCAACCTGCGCCGGGTCTCGGTGTCGGCCTGGTGCGATCAGCGGCGGATGGCGGAGGCGCTCGGCCGGCGGTATATTTTCAGCCGCAAGCCCAACCCCGCGCATATCTGCGTGTCCTTCGACGAACCGCGCATCCGGGAGGATCTGCGCGCCACGCTGGAGGCCGCCCGCGGCGGCGTGCTGGAGATCATCATGAAGGACACCCACACCGTCCAGAACGACCCCACGCGCATCACCCGCTGGGTCCGCATCGCCCTGGAGGAAGTGCAACGAGGGTAGGGGGTGGTGGCGAACGGCAGGATCAAGGTTATGGGTGTTGGGTTTTAGGTGATAGGGGATGTAGCGTCGGCTCTCTGAGCCGATCCGTTCCGGCTGCGCGAAGGGGCATGATTATCGGGCACGGACGAATGTTCTTCCGCGAATCATCCTTGGTCGGGGCAATCCAAAATGCCGCCAATGGCGGCACAGGTCCAAAACTTGTCCCGCCACCGGCGGGATCCAAAATCCCGTGAGGGACGTTGTCCCGTCCCAACGGGACTCACGTCCAAAATCGATCAGGCTTGTCAATCGTTGCCGGATGCTCTAAGTTGGCCGGGTTTTTCGGAACCGTGCGCGCCTGTAGCTCAACTGGATAGAGTGTCGGCCTCCGAAGCCGAAGGTTGTGGGTTCGACCCCCGCCAGGCGCACCAGCCTTTTCTCCCGGTTACGCGTAGGCCTTGAGCTTGGCCAGCAGCTCGGTCTTGCGCAGGGCGCCGATCATCTGTTCCTGCACCACGCCGCCCTTGAAGACCAGCAGGGTGGGAATGGACCGCACGTGAAACTGGGCCGCGAGATCCTGGTTTTCATCCACGTTAACCTTGCCCACCTTGAGCTTGCCGGCCATTTGATCGGCCACTTCATCGAGAATCGGGGCGATCATCTTGCAGGGGCCGCACCATTCCGCCCAGAAATCCACGAGAATAGGCTGGGCCGAAGTGGCGACTTCGGTCTGCCAGTTGCCGCCGTTCAAGTGCACGATATTTTTGCTGGCCATGGTGGATCTCCTGTGGGTTAAAGCAGCTGCGAGGGGACGGGAAGAACAAAGGTCGGGTCGAACGCCTGTGCCGCCAGAAGGTACGTCACGCAGAAGGCCAGCAGCACCGCGGCGGCGGCGACCAGTGGAAATACGATGCCGACATCGTCCTCCTCTCCGGCGGCTGTTCCGGTCTTTTTCCTCCACAGGGAACCGGGGGTTGCCGCGCCGGCCGGACGCTCGAGAGCGATGGTCGGCGGTTCGGCGCTGCGGTCGGGCCGCTTGATCTTGATCGTCTTGCGCTGGGTGATGGGCGCCGGCGCGGCCTCGTCGAGCGGCAGATCGATCTTGCTGGTCTCGCCCTTGCGGGCCGCCTTGATCGTGTCGGCCTCGGACTCGTCGGCGGTCAGGGAAACAGCCGCCGATGATGGCGGGGGGCGTTTGAGTTTAATGGTCTTGGGCGCCGGTCCCGGCGGCGGTTCTTCCGACAAGACGTCGGCGATGGCGATGCGCGAGGTCTGGCGTTTGCTCTCGAGGGGTTTGACGACTTCCGGTTCCTCCTCACCCTCGTCGTCAATAATGGCCACCCGGGAGGTCTCCCGCTTCGGCGAGAGGGGGGGCGCTTCCATGGCGGCGACGGGCCTGCCCGCCATAGCTCCCGGAGCGACGGCGAGAGGCGGGGCGAGCCGGGTTGCCTCGTCCGTGATCCGTCCCGTCTTGGCCTTCAGAGGGGCGACCTCCGTGACCGACGGCGGGACGGTGATCTGGGAGGTCGGGGGACGCTTGAGCGAGACCGAAGAGGCTTCTGCGAGCCGTGATGTGGCTTTCTTGATTTCTCCAATGGGGCCTGTGGCTCGTTTGACGACGGAGGGTTCGGCCGGCGGCAGGGTTTCGTCCAGCATGATCCGCATGGTCTGCCGCTTCTGGGCTCCCTCGCCGGGAGCTTCCGCGAGGACCATGCTGTCGCCGGAGATTTTTCCGGTTTTGATTTTGAAGGAAGCGGTTTCCGCGGGCGCCGCCATGATAATCTGGGAGGTCGGTGGTCGTCTGAGTTTGATGGTCTGAGGCGTGGCTCCGGGAACGGCAGCCGCCAGGGTGATGGGGGCGGTGGAACGTTTGAGTTCTCCCACGGGACCCGTGGCGCGTTTGACTTCACCGATGGGGCCCGTGGCCCGTTTGACTTCAAGCGGTTTGACCGGCGGCAGGGTTTCGTCCAGCATGATCCGCATGGTTTCCCGCTTCTTCCCGCCTTCTTCGACAGGAGCGCTGCCGCCGAGGCCGATTCGTCCCGTCTTGAGCTTCAGTCCGGATGCCTCGTTGTCCACGGACAGCTTGGAGGTCGGAGGGCGTTTGAGTTTGATGGTTTGCGGGGGAGAACCGGGCATGGCAGCCGCCAGGGCGATGGGGGAGGTGGAGCGCTTGGGCTCCAGGGGTTTCACGGAAGAGACGGCCGTTTTGACCGCGGGTGCGGCGCCCAGGTTGAATCGCGATGTCTCCTTCTTGATTTGCGGCGTCGCGGGGAGGGCGCCCAGCGGCCGGGTGTCGCCGCTGACACCGGAACCGGGCTTGGGCGGGTTCGTTCCCGCCGCGTCGGGCATGACGACCTTGCGGGTCGTTTTCGGGGTCGGCTGGCCCGGCGATTTCGCGAAACTGCTGGTGGAGTCGTCACTCATACGGCATCGTCAATTAATGTATGACATGTTACCTCGCTCCCGCACATGTTGTCAAACCTTATCGGATTGAAAACTCAGATCGCCATGATTTCCTTTTCCTTGGCGGCGAGCGCCTCGTCGATTTTCTTGGCATAGGCGTCCGTGTATTTCTGGATTTCCTTCAACGCGTAGTCCCGTTCGTCCTCGGTGATCGTGCTGTTTTTTTGGAGGGTCTTGATCTCCTCGTTGGCCTCCTGGCGGGTGCTCCGCACGGCCACGCGGCTTTTTTCGGACATCTGCTTGGCGACCTTGGTCAGTTCCCGGCGGCGTTCCTCGCTGAGTTCCGGGATGGGCAGGCGGATCACGCGGCCGTCGTTCAGCGGCGTGATGCCGATGTTGGCGGCGCTGATGGCCTTCTCGATCTCCTTCAAGGCCGAGGGATCGTAGGCGTTGATCACGAGCAGGCGGGCATCCGGCGTGGCGATGCCGGCGATTTCGCGCAGGCGGACCGACGAGCCGTAATACGACACCTGGATGTTCTCCACCAGGGCGGGGGAGGCTTTTCCGGTCCGGAGGCCTGAGAACTGCTGCTGCAGGAACTCGAGGGCCTTGGACATCTTGTCGTCGGTTTCCAACAGCACATCATCCACGGAACTCATAGGCCTGCGCCTCCTTGTTAGTCGTTGCACACCAGCGTGCCGACAGGATGCCCCGCGAGCACGCGTTCGATGTTGCCCGGCGTGAAAAAGTCGAACACGATGATGGGGATGTTGTTCTCCATGCAAAGCGAAAAAGCGGCCGAATCCATGACTTTCAACGAATCGGTCAGGGCCTTTCGGAAGGTGAGCTTGTGGTAGCGCCGCGCCTTGGGATTGACCAGGGGGTCCTCGGAATAGACGCCGCTGACCTTCGTGGCCTTGAGCAGGATTTCGGCGTCGATTTCGTTGGCGCGCAAGGCGGCGGCGCTGTCGGTGGAGAAATAGGGGTTGCCGGTGCCCCCTCCGAAAATGACCACGCGGCCTTTTTCCAGGTGGCGGATC
>JACQHI010000451.1 GCA_016199105.1 Lentisphaerota bacterium
ACCACCCCCACCACCCGCCCCGTCGAATCCCGCAAGGGCACCTTGGTCGTCAGGAGCAGAAGCCGCCGGCCCAGCGCGTTGACGCAGGGCTCCTCCTTTTCCACGAGCGGAACGCCGGTCTCCATGACTTTTATCTCGTCGGCCCGGTATTGGTCCGCCAGCTCCCGCGGAAAAAACTCGACATCGGTCTTGTCGAGCAGGCAGTCCGGAGTCTCGACGCCCAGCAGCCGCGCCACCGCCCGATTCCCGATGATGAAGCGGCTTTGGGTGTCCTTGACATAAATCAAATCCGGCAGGTTGTCGATCAGCGTGTGCAGGAGATTCCGCTCCTGGCGCAGCGTTTCCTCCGCTTTGCGCCGGACCGTGACATCGCGCACAAAAAAGCACAGGTACGACCGGCCCGAGAGCGTCAGGCGGCTGACGGCTATCTCCGCCGGGAACGCGCTGCCGTCATGACGAAGACAATGGGCCTGGATGAGCGTGTGCCGGTTGTCCTCCAGGTTTCGCCGCAAGGTGTCGAGCAGGGCGGCATCGGAACCCGAGATGACGCCCAGAATGCCCTGCCGTTCAAGGCCCGCCCGATCGGTTTCCAGGAACTCCAGGATGCGCTGGTTGGCGTCCACGATCGCGCCGTCGAAATCGGCGATGATGGCGCCGTCATAGACGCGCTGGAAAAGCTCCTGGAAATTGGCGTCGCCCGCCGCCACGGGCGTCCTGGCGCGCACCTTCGGAATCTTCTTCCGCGGCGCCGAGGCGGCCTCGCGGTCGCTCTTCGGCAGGATTTCGATGCGCATCGTCGGCGCGCTTTGCGGCTTCAATTCGGACATGGCCACTCCCTTCCTCTTTGCAATCTAGCTTGATTCAACCACGTTCCGACAGGCAGAACAATCGAAAAAACCGCGGGCATTGGGGTCAGCCCTCGAATTAGCACTTAGCACCTGCTGGAGATCTCGCTCCCGTCGGCCTTCTCATCGACTGCCGCAATTGGGCCATGCGTTCCTCCGCCCGCTCCACCTTTCGCCGCAGGTGACTCTCGCTCGCTTCCTTCAGCCACTCACCCACTTTGCGCATCTGACGGCTTACCGCACCTCCACCGACACCCCCCAGTTCCACCGCCACCTCCCGCTGCGTCATCCCCGCATACCGAACCAGAAACCGACCCGCTATGCCCCGTAACGCCGAGTCGCGACGCCGACGACGAAAATCTTCCACCGATACGTCAAAGACCTCGGCCAAAACCGAAAGCACCGCATCGGCCGACAGCGGCTCGGTGATCCGCCGAAAGGCGGCATCTTCCGGATGACGATGCCGTTCGATCAATTCCTGATACAGTTCATCGATCCAAGCCCGAAATCCATCGTCCCCAATGCTGCGAGGCGACGCCTTCAACACCCCCATCAGGTCATGATCTTCCTCGACCAATCCCTCCTCCACAAATTCCTGATACCGCCCCGGTCGTCCCCTCCGCTTCCCGCTAATTTCAGACAGAATGGGGGCGTACTCCACAAAATCCAATGTCTTGCGCCGACCAATGTAGCCCAGATACGTCCCCCATGGATACTGCAACAGATACTCCCTCTGCTCGGCGATCGGCTTATCTTTGATCCCACCCACGCGCACCGGATTCAGATGCACATAGCGCGACAACGCCAGAAGATATTCGTCCCCTTCCACCAATTTCGCCTTGTAACGCCCATCCAGCAAGTGACCATGACGCCGGTGACGCAGATTGTAATACACCGTATACGCCGTCGACAAGGACTGCATGAACTTCGAACAGTTGCCGCCCGGAGTCTCGAACACCAGGTGAAAGTGATTGGTCATGCAAACAAACAGGTACAGCCGAATATGGTACTGCTTGACCCGAGCCGCCAAACAATCGAGAAAGCGTTCCCGATCCTTATCGTCAACAAACAACCGGCTCTGATCCAGCCGGCGGTCGCCGATCATCCGACAGGTGACGTGATAGATCGCCCCTTCAAACTCCACTCTCAGATGCCTTGCCATGCCCAAGACCATCCCATCTTCCATCCCGCATGTAAAGTCCTATTTCGAGGGCTGACCCCAACGGGAGGGGGCACGGCTTCAATTAAGGATGAAACAATCAAAAAACCCGGGCAAAGGGCATTGACAAGCGGAACGGCTTTGCATAAGTTTTCGCTGTTTTGTTTCCGAGGGGGAAGCAGACGCGGCGAAAAAAACAACGTTGTTCGGGGAGGATCAGTCGTGGACATGCCTTTGCTCAGCGAGCGCGTGCAAATCGAACGCAAACAGTTTTTCTTCGACCTCAAGGAAAACGCCAGCGGGCGTTTTCTGAAAATCACGGAAGATGTCGCCGGCCACCGGGACACCATTATCGTTCCGGCCACCGGCCTCGAGTTGTTCCGGGATTCCATCGAGCGCGCCATCGAGGCCGACAAGACGCTCGCGGAACGGTGATTCGATTCAGGGCAGCGGAAACCCGGCGGTGAGTTCCCGCACGCGCGCGCGCACCTCGCCGTGAACGCGCTCGTCCCCGGGATGGCGTAGCACCTCGAGAATCCAGCGGCCGATGGTCTTCATGTCCTCTTCCTTCATGCCGCGCGTCGTGAGCGCGGGCGTGCCGAGGCGGATGCCGGAGGTCACCGTCGTGCCGCGGGTGTCGAAGGGAATCATGTTCTTGTTCACGGTGATGCCCGCCCGATCCAGAACGGCGGCGGCGTCTTTGCCGGTCAAATCCAGGGCGGTCAAATCCGCCAGCATGAGGTGGTTGTCCGTGCCGCCGGAAACGATCCGCAGGCCGCCCTCGGCGAGCGCGGCCGCCAGGCTCTGCGCGTTGCGGACCACCTGTTCCTGATACTCCTTGAACGCGGGCTGCTGGGCTTCGTGGAAACAGACCGCCTTGGCCGCGACGATATGCATGAGCGGGCCGCCCTGCAGGCCGGGAAAAATCTGGCGGTCAATATCCTGGGCAAAGCGCCTCCGGCAGAGGATCAGGCCGCCCCGCGGGCCGCGAAGCGTCTTGTGCGTGGTGGAGGTCACAAAATCGGCGTGCGGCACCGGGTTGGGATGGCAGCCCGTGGCCACCAGGCCGGCGATATGCGCCATGTCCACCATGAGATACGCGGCCACGCTGTCGGCGATGGACCGGCAGCGCTGAAAATCGATGATGCGGGAATAGGCGCTGGCCCCCACGACGATCAGCTTCGGCCGATGCCGTTCCGCGAGGCGGGCGATGTCCTCGTAATCCAGTTGTTCCGTCTCGCGGGTCACCCCGTAGGAAACCACCGTGAAGAACCGGCCTGAAAAATTCATCTTCATGCCGTGGGTCAGATGCCCCCCGTGCGCGAGGTCCATGGCCAGGATCGTGTTGCCGGGCTCCAGAACCGAGAGATAGACCGCCATGTTGGCGCTGCTGCCGCAGTGGGGCTGAACATTGGCATGCTCGGCGCCGAAGAGCGACCGGGCGCGGTCGATCGCCAACTGTTCGGCCTCATCCACGACTTCACACCCGTTGTACCAGCGCTTGCCGGGGTAGCCTTCGGCATACTTGTTGGTCAGGAACGAACCGGCCGCTTCGCGGACGGCGCGGCTGACGTAGTTTTCCGAGGCGATCAGTTCCAGGTTGTTGGTTTGACGCCGCTCCTCGTTGCGCAGCACGGCATAGATTTCGGGATCGTCCTCATACACGTCCAGGGGGTCCACGGAATTGCAGGCATAGCCCTGAATCTTGCGGACCCGCCTCCGGTGGCGTTCGCTCTTGTCGAAATCGCCCTCCAGCCACTCGTTGAGAATCTCCTTGGCGGTTTCGATCGAGGTGAGTTCGCCGCCCAGAGTGAGCACGTTGGCGTTGTTGTGGGCGCGGGCCATCTTGGCCATACGGGGCGTGGCGCAGAGCGCCGCCCGCACGCGGGGAAACTTGTTGGCCACGATGCACATGCCGATGCCCGTGGTGCAGATCAGGATGCCCTGGTCCACGAGCCCCTCGGACACACGCGACGCCACCGCCCCCGCAATATCCGGATAATCCACGGATTCACGGGAAAAACAACCGGCATCCTCGATTTGGACGCCCTTGTCCGCCAGATGCGTCTTGAGCGACTCCTTCATGTCGAAGCCGCCATGATCCGATCCGATTGCGATAATCATCCGTGCAACGTCCTCCGCCCGTCCAGGCGCTCCAGGTGCAGAATCAAATCCAGGAGCGCATTGTCGATTTCATCCCGAATCTTCCGATATTCGGCGACGGAAAGCCCTATCGGATCGCTAATATCCCCGCCCCCGGACAGGGAATCAAACTCTTTTAACAAAAAAACCTTGCCGGCCGCGCCGGGGTTCATGGCCAGAATCATCGCTTTCTGCGATTCCGTCATCACGACCAGCAGGGTGGCCCGATCCACCAGTTCGCCGGTCAACGGGCGGCTCCGATGCGGCGTCAGATCGAGCCCCATTTCCCGCAGCGCTTCGACCGCCGGCGGACTGGCCGGCATGCCGGCGCCGGCGGAGGTTCCCGCCGAGGCAATGGACCAGCGGGTTTTGGGTCCCAGCCGGTGCTTCAGCAGGCATTCCGCCATCGGGCTCCGGCAGACATTGCCCGTGCAGACAAACACCAGCATTTTCGATTTTTCGGAGTGCCCACTCATCTGCACCTCAACAGCAATTCGCACTATGACACCCTTTGACGACTGAGTCAGCCAGCCGCCGTCGCTACAAAGCTATGGCGGGCCAAGGGAATGGCTGACTTACCCCAGTAAGACAGGCATTCCTGCCTGTCGTCCGAAACGTTGGCGACCATACTGCGAATTGCTGGCACATCAGACACATCGGATTTCGAAAGGGCTCAAAACGTTTGCGATGTCCGCCGCGGAAATCGCGCCCTCCCGCAGAATCGTCGCCATTTTCCCGCGCACCCGGAGGACCGTGCTCGGCACTCCACCCGGCGCCGGTCCTGCATCCAGTCCCAGCCCAACCGCCGCGCCGAGCGCCCGGACGGCGTCCGCCGCCGTCAAGGCCGGAGGTTTGCCGCTCACGTTGGCGCTGGTCACCCGCAAGGGGGCGCCGACGGCCTTCAGGAGGGCCAGCGCCAGAACATGACCGGGAACCCGCACCCCCTCCTCGCGGCCCGTTCGCATCCGAAGCACCAAGGTCAGGGGACCGGGCCAGAAACGACGGGCCAGTTCGCGCTCGGCCGGCTCCAGGGCGGCGCCCATGGCCTCCACCTGGGCGCTATCGCCCGCCAGCAGAGCCACCGGCTTACCCTCCGGCCTGCCCTTGGCGGCATACAGCGCCGCCTCCGCGCCCGGCACACGGGGATCCGCCGCCAAACCATAAACGGTATCGGTCGGCATCACGACCAAGCACCCCTGACGCAAGACGTCCACCGCCTGTCGGACGGCCTGTTCCGCTGACTCTCCGGAGGCCGACACAATCAGGGGCCGGGACATGACACACCTCAGGGTAATGGGTTGATAAACCGGAGCCGTAACTACTCATAAGGTGTTCCGTGTTCGGGTTTCGGGATTCGGCTCGCTACCGACGGCATCAACTACGGCCCGGCATGGTTCAAGGTTCAGTGGTTCACAGTTCAATCCGTCATCTGCCGGACCGATTTTCCAGCGAATTTTCCAACCCTGAACCTCCTAACCGTGAACCGTTGAACCCTTCCTAAATA
>JACQHI010000452.1 GCA_016199105.1 Lentisphaerota bacterium
GAAGACGGCGGGCAGTCTGTTGACGTGCCCGCCCTACAGGCTTTGGCGGCAATGCGCGGGCAGGGATGAGAATTTTCCGGTGTAGGGCGGCCATGTCGCCCGGGACTGGCCGCCGTCCGGGGAAGACGGCGGGCAGTCTGTTGACGTGCCCGCCCTACAGGCTTTGGCGGCAATGCGCGGGCAGGGATGAGAATTTTCCGGTGTAGGGCGGCCACGTCGCTCGGGACTGGCCGCCGTCCGGGGAGAAGACGGCGGGCAGATCCCGCTGGAGCGTGATGTGCCCGCCCTACAGGATTGAATTATGGAGGAGATCGGGTGGACCACCCTCAACGCAAGCATCTGAAACGTATTCCTGTCAGGCTTCCTCTTGACCAGAGGGTGATTTATTTTGTCACGGCTTGTTGCGAACATCGCCGCAGGCTCTTTGACCCTATTCGCTTGGGACAGATTGCGTTCGAGTCTCTTGACGCGCTTGCGGGTAATCTGGGATGGCAAATTCATTATGTGTGTATCATGCCCGATCATGTGCATTTGTTGATTTCTCCTCTTGAAGACAGGGATAAGCGTTTATCGGTATTTGTTCAGCGATGGAAGGCCTCTGTCACAAAACGTCTGAAAAAATGTGGAATCCAAGGACCCTTCTGGCAGAATGAATTTTTCGATCACTTGCTTAGACGCGAAGAGAGCCTGACAGACAAATGGGATTATGTTCGAATGAATCCGGTTCGGGCGGGTTTGTGTCCCAATCCGGATGAGTATCCATTGTCTGGAACCCCTGATGAAATCAGGAAAAAACTGGGAAAAGTTGTTTTGTAGGGCGGCCACGTCGCCCGGGACTGGCCGCCGTCCGGGGCGAAGACGGCGGGCAGTCTGCCGACGTGCCCGCCCTACAGGATTTGGCGGCAATGCGCGGGCAGGGATGAGAATTTTCCGGTGTAGGGCGGCCACGTCGCCCTGGACTGGCCGCCGTCCGGAGAAGCGGCGGGCAGTCTGCCGACGTGCCCGCCCTACAGGATTTGGAGACAGCATGCTTGACCTCAAAATCACCGGCGGGTTGATCCTCGACGGCACGGGTGCCGCCGCGCGGCGCGCGGATATTGGCATTACAGGTGACCGGATCGTTGACGTGGCGGACGATTTGTCCCGCGCGGAAGCGGCCACTTGTCTCGACGCCTCCGGCAAGCTCGTGTGCCCGGGGTTCATCGATGTCCATTCCCATTCCGACGCCTACCTGCTGATCGAGCCTTCGGCGCCCAGCAAGCTGTATCAGGGGATCACCACGGAGGTGGTCGGGAACTGCGGCGCCTCGGCCGCGCCCCTGGCCGAACGCTCGTACCTGCCTTCGGATTGGGCCGACAAGTCATATCCCGGCCCATGGAAGACGGTGGCGGACTATGTGGCGCTTCTCGAACAAAGCCGGCCGGCCCCCAACGTGGCGCTGTTGATCGGGCACGGCAAGCTGCGATCCTGGGTGATGGGATGTGAGAATCGGCCGGCCACGCCGGATGACATCAAGGCCATGGCCCGCTTGCTGGACGAATGTCTCGACCAGGGCGGGCGGGGCATGAGCACGGGCCTGATTTACGCGCCGGGTATGTATGCGACACGGGAGGAGTTGATCGCCCTGGCCGCCGTCGCGGCGCGGCATGGAGGCCTCTATACCTCCCATATGCGCAGTGAAGCGAAGCAGCTCCTGGAAGCCATCGACGAGGCGCTGGCCATCGGCCGACAGGCGGGAATCCGCGTCCAGATATCGCATTTGAAAACGGCGGGCGCGTCCAACTGGCATTTGCTGGAGCCGGCCATCGCGCGGATCGATCGGGCCCGTGCGGAAGGCGTGGAGGTCTGCGTGGATCGTTATCCCTACACGGCGGCCAACACGGATCTCGATGTGATTTTTCCGGAGTGGGCCTCCGCCGGAGGAAAGGCGGCCGTGCTGGCGCGCCTGCGCGAGCCCGCCGGACGAAAACGCCTGTGCGACGCGCTCATCGCCGGGCGCTCTCCGGACTACTGGAAAACCGTTGTCATCGGCTCGACGCATCACCCGGAATCCGTCCGGTTCCGGGGCTGTCCGTTGCCCGAGGTCGCGGCCGCCCTGGGTCTGCATCCGGCGGAAGCCGCGGTGTGGCTGATCGAAAAAGACGAACTCCGCACCGGCGGCTTTTTCTTCGGCATGAGCGAGGAAAATATGTGGCGGATTTTCGCCCTCGACTACTGCATGCTGGGCACCGACGCCTCGCTGCGGGCGTCCACGGGACCCTTGAGCCTCGATCACCCGCATCCCCGCGCCTACGGCAGCGTGCCGCGCTTTCTCCGGGCGTCGCTGGACGGGAAAACCGTACCCTTGGCGGAGGCCATCCGCAAGATGACGTCCCTGCCGGCCGCGCATTTCCGGCTCAAGGACCGCGGTCTACTGGCCAGGCAGGCCTTGGCGGATGTGGTGGTATTCGATCCCGCCGCCCTGCGCGACACGGCCACCTATGGCGAGCCGCACCAACTGGCGCAAGGCGTGGAGTGGGTGATCGTGAACGGCATTGTCACGCTCGATCCAAAAGGCCTGACCGGCCATCGGGCCGGCCGCGTCCTGCGTTGAGCGTGGAGTGTGGCTTTGACAGACTTCAAAGGTCATGCAGCCTGCCCGAGCTGTGGCGACGGAGGCCCATCGCCCTCCAGGAAGGAAATGTCCGTTTGGAGGGCGGCAGGCCCTGCCGCCGCAGGGGATTGCGAGTTTTTGTTGTAGGGCGGCCATGTCGCCCGGGACTGGCCGCCGTCCGGGGAAGACGGCGGGCAGATCTCGCCGGGCGTGATGTGCCCGCCCAGAATTCGGAGATAAGATGAGGGCAGAGGATTTGCAAGTTTCCCCCCATTGCCTCACCCAGTGGTTGATTTTCGTTACCTATGGGTGTATGGTATATCCGACATAGGGGAACTACGCTTGACCATGAGACGAGAACGCATTTATCTGGACACTTCGGTGTTCAATTTCCTTTTTGCGGATGACGCGCCGGATTTCCGGCGTGTAACGGAGGATTTCTTCTCGAAGCATTCCAAACAATACGATCTTTTCATCGGCACGCCCGTGTTGACCGAGATCGCGCGCACGCCCGATCCCTCCCATCGCGAACGACTGCAACACGCGATCCGGCAGTATGCTGTCGCCCGGCTGTCGGACGAGCCACAGGCCGAAATCGAGACGCTTGCCCAAGCGTATGTCGCGGCGGGCGTTGTTCCGGTTTCCAAGTATGACGATGAAACTTGAAAAGGACGTCGATCGCGTGCCGCGCGCGCTGCGCGAGGTCTGGGCATGGAAGGACTCCATCTACCAGGATGTGAAACACCTCCCTCCTCGCGAGGCTTTGCACGCCATTATCGAAATGGGAAAGAAGGCCGCAATTGAGATGGGTTTTCCGCCGGTCGAAGGGGCTCAGCCGAAGCCGGCAGGCGTTGCGGAATCCCGCGAGCGGTACTCGGCCGATAAGCCTTGAGGTATTAAAAAACAGGGCATGGTTCAAATCAGGGTTACAGTTTCGGGTGAGTGAAGAACTTTGCC
This sequence comes from Lentisphaerota bacterium, assembly GCA_016199105.1. Lineage (GTDB taxonomy): Bacteria > Verrucomicrobiota > Kiritimatiellia > JAAZAB01 > JAAZAB01 > JACQHI01. Next base: position 3,551 of record JACQHI010000452.1, read on the forward strand.
CAGGGTGAGAC
>JACQHI010000446.1 GCA_016199105.1 Lentisphaerota bacterium
GAAGGCACGGCGGGAACCGGCCGCGGGTTCGTGCTCATGCCGACGTCGTGCCCCTACGGTCGCGTTCTGCCCGCGAAAACGCTGCGGAACTACGAGCTCATGGTGGAGCGGATCGAGGCGCTGTAGGGTTTCTACTTCTTCAAGAGTTCGGAATGAGATCCCGTACGTTCGAAGATCACTGCGTCCGTTTCAAGCTTGTAGATCAGCAGCCAATCGCCGGCAAGATGGCATTCGCGTCTGCCTTGATAGTTTCCCATCAACTTGTGATCACGCAGCTCAGGCGCCAAGGGTTGCGCGTTGGCAATCCAAGTCATGACTCGCTTCAGTCTCGACATGTCTCTTCCCGACTTGAAGGCTTTCTTGTAGTCCTTTTCAAATCGGGTCGTGGTCTTCAGCGTGAGCATTTGTCAAGGGCCTCAAACATGCGGTCCAGGCTGTCGTAGGCGTGCAGGGATTCACCCCGATCGGTGGCCTCGAATGTTTTTCGAGTGATTTCATTCGGAACTTCCACCGGGAATGGAAGCCCTTGGCGCAGGCGAATTTGGTTGTAGAATATGGCGATGGCTTCGGTTGTGGTCATGCCCAAGCGGCGCAGCAGTTCCTCCACGTCAGATTTGAGGTGCGGCTCGATTCTTGCCCTGACTGTTGCTGTTCGGTTCATTCGTCAAGTCCTTCCTGTGTTAATGCAGGATAAGATAGCCCACATGGGCCACAACGGTCAAGAGGATTCTGTCGTTCCTGGCATGGGGCAATCTGGAAGTGGCCCTCTTTGCAGACAAGGTGCGCAAGGCCATTTGCGAAGGCACGGCGGGAACCGGCCGCGGGTTCGTGCTCATGCCGACGTCGTGCCCCTACGGCCGCGTCCTGCCCGCGAAAACGCTGCGGAACTACGAGCTCATGCTGGAGCAGGTCGAGGCGCTGTAGTGCCTTAACCATCAGGAACCGCGATAAAAAACAAGAAGGTTAACCACGCGCGGCGCGTGGCAAGCCACGGACTCGTCCCACGCTTTGCAGGATAAAGATTGAAACTACGAAACACGCGAAAAGCGCGAAAACAGGGGAAACATCCAAAAGCAAACAGCCTGTAGTCTGTTTTGTTTCCTCCTTTCGCGAGCTTCGCGCATTTCGTAGTTAAAAATTTTCGCTCCACAACAAGAGCTTGATTCCAGCACATTGTCGGATGGGACCACGAATTCACGGCTTCTCCAAAGGCTTTCGGCTTTTTCCATACCTCCGATCTGCACCGAACGGGAGCGCTTACGGACGGCACAACCGTACCATTCAGCGGTTGGTTTGCTGATCCTTTTTGCGCTGCTTCTCTGTTTGAACGCATTCAAGCCATAACGAAGCAAACTCCTTGGGTCGAGACGGAATGGTGACAGTAATTTCATATTCTTTTCCGACACGCATGGATGTGTTCAGGTGCTTTGTCTGCGGTCCAGCAATGAAGGCATCAAAAAGGCGATCAGTCAGCCAATTGCACTGCTGGGCAGTGGTAGAACTGATGCTGTACTCGCCCAGTTCTGCCCCTGTTGAATCGCGGACAACGACTTTGCCTTTATACTCTGGACAAATGCGAGACAAGGGGTAGTTGGATGGAGATGCGTTTGAAATGGCAAGAAGCAGATTGAACGACCAAGGCACTGCTTCAGGCCAGACAAGACGTGCAGAAACGGTGTCGTTTGTAAAATTGGCCAACTTTACGTATAACGGTTTCGCATTTGCCCTTGCTTGCGAGAAAGTCACAAACTGTTTGACGCGATGCAATGGGTTGGTGGAGTTGTATGTCACCTCCCAATGGGGAAAACGGAGTATGCTGGGAGGTGTATATATCTGGTCATAAGACAGTCGTGTTCCCACATAGAAACAATCATCGAAACGTGCGGCTTCCAATGCCGTAATCGTTCTGGCGTTGTTCAGGGTGCGATAGACATCGGTTGCGGCAATAATGGATGCGAGACACACTATCGGCAGGACAACCAGAACTATCTTCGATCTTGTTTTCATTTTCATGTATGCGCCGCGCCAATTGCCGGTGTCCCTGGTCGAAATCCTAAGGATTCCATTTTTATATATCGAGCAGCTTGACCTTCGCCAGCGTGCGCGCCGCTTTCTCGAAGGTGACCATGCCGGCGGCGCCCCCGCGCAAGTACTGCTCATGTCAGCACAACCGAGGTGTCCAGGCCCATCGTCATGACAGCCGTTCCTCGCTGGCGCGTCCGCGCGCGATGCTGCGTCGGACGGAGCCCATGTCGTATCGGCCACGGGCGTTGTGCGCGTATTTGCGAAGGGAAGCGAACCATGTTGGCGTGGATGGAGCGCCGGCAACCGGCGGCTTCTCCCCCAGACCCGCCAGCGGCGCCTTGGATTGCTCGATCCAAGCGCGGAAGAGCGTGATGGTGACATCGCGCACCGGCCGGCCTTCGAGCGCGCTCTTCGCCTTGACCTTGCGATAGATATCCTCCGGAATATCAATGGTCGTTTTCATGCTGCCAATATAACCGTATTCCTGTCTTCCTGTGAAGATTCTGATTCGGCTCAAGTCTTTCCGGCCGGGGCGCGGCGGGTTGACAGGTAGTCCATGATGCCGGCCGCGGCTTTGCGGCCGTCGGCGATGGCGCGGACCACCAGGGAAGCGCCGCGGGACACGTCGCCGGCGGCGAATACGCCCGGCACGTTGCTCATGCAACGGCTGTCCACGGTGACATTGCCTTTCTCGTCGCGGTGGAGCTTCAGATCGTCCGAGAGTTTGCTCTTTTTGGGGCCGATGAAGCCCATGGCCAGTAGGACGAGGTCGGCTTCGATCTCGAATTCCGTGCCGGGCTTGTCCTTCAGCGCCGGCGGCTTTTTGTCGGCGGCCGGAGTCCACTCGACTTCGATGCACCGCAATTTCCGGACGCGGCTGCCGTCGCCCAGGAAGGCCGTGGTGCGGACGCTCCAGCGGCGGTCGCCGCCTTCCTTGTGACTGCTGGATTCCCTCAAAATATTCGGCCACTGCGGCCAGGGATTGTGCACGGCCCGGCCGGCCGGAGGCTGGGGCAGAATCTCGAATTGGGTCACGTGCGCGGCGCCCTGCCGCCAGGCGGTGCCGATGCAGTCCGAGCCGGTGTCGCCGCCGCCGATCACCGCCACTTTCCCGCCCGCGGCGTTGATTTCCACGGCGGGGTCCACGGTCTCGCCGGCCAGTTTCCAGTTCTGCTGGATCAGATACTCCAGCGCGAAATGGATGCCCTTCAAGTCGCGGCCGGGTATTTTCAGGTCGCGCGGCTCGCGGGCGCCGCCGGCCAGGCAGATGGCGGCGAACCGGGTCAGCAGGTAATGGGCGGAAATATCGTCGCCGATGGAGGCCTCCATCTCGAAGACGACGCCTTCGTCCTTCATGAGCTGGATTCGCCGGTCCACGACCCATTTCTCCAGCTTGAAATCGGGAATGCCGTAGCGGAGGATGCCGCCGGGTTTTTTGTCGCCATCGAAAACGGTGACGGGATAACCCGCCTTGTTCAGGCAGTCGGCGACGGCCAGGCCGGCCGGACCGGACCCGATGACGGCCACTTTCCGGTCGAACCGGACCGCCGGCGGCTGGGGCCGGATGTAGGCTTCCGCGAATCCCTTTTCGATCACGGCCAGCTCGACCTGCCGGATGGTCGTGGGTTCGTCGTTGATGCCCAGCACGCAGGAGGCCTCGCAGAGGGCCGGGCAGACGCGGCCGGTGAATTCCGGAAAATTGTTCGTGGACAGCAGCAACTCCAGCGCCTCGCGCCAGCGGCCCTCATAGACCAGTTCGTTGATTTCCGGGATGACGTTTTTCAGGGGACAGCCCAGGGCGTGGCAGAACGGCGTGCCGCACTCCATGCAGCGGGCGGATTGGTCGCGGATCTCCGCGTCCGCGGGCAGACGTTCGACCGCCTTGAAATCGCGGACGCGCTCCGTTTTCGGACGGTAGCCCGGCTCCCGCCGCCTGAATTCCATGAATCCGCCGCTCTTACCCATTGATCACCTCCGCGCGTTCCGTGGCTTCGTCTTCGCGGGACATCTGGCCCAGCACGCGCCGGTACTCCATCGGAAACACCTTGATGAAAAACGGAAGGCAGGCCTCCCAGTTGTCCAGGATCCATTGCGCCTTCGCGCTGGCGGTGTGGCGGACGTGCCGCGAAATCAGGTCCCGTAATTCCTGGATGTCGAGCGGGTCGTTGACCAGTTCCAGGTCCACCATGTCCAGGTTGCATCGGGCGTCGAACAGCCGGGCCTCGTCGAAGATATAGGCGATGCCGCCGCTCATGCCGGCGGCGAAATTCAGGCCGGTCTGGCCGAGCACCACCACGCGGCCGCGCGTCATGTACTCGCAGCCGTGATCGCCCACGCCTTCCACGACGGCCACCACGCCGCTGTTGCGCACGGCGAAACGCTCGCCCACCGCGCCCCGGATATACACTTCGCCGGTGGTCGCCCCGTAGAGAAGGGTGTTGCCCGCGATGATGTTGGCTGCGGGGTCGAACGTGGCGCCGGCCGGCGGCTTGACGACGATCTTCGCGCCGGACAGCCCTTTGCCGAGATAATCGTTCGCCTCGCCTTCCAGGATGAGGGTCAGTCCCTTCATGCCGTACGCGCCGAAACTCTGGCCGGCCGAGCCCTTGAACCGGCAGACGAGGGTGTCGTCCGGGAGTCCCGCCGCGCCGTAGCGGCGGGCGATCGCCCCGGACACCATGGCGCCGACCGACCGGTTCACGTTCCGGATGGGAAGCTCGATTTCGGTCTTTTCCTTCCCGCTCAACGCGCGTTCGGCCCGGGCGAGCAGGGTGTGGTCCAGCGCGTCCTCCAAACCGGAATCCTGAAGCCGGGTGCAGCGGTGGGCTGTGCCGGCTTCCGCGGGCACGAACGCGAAAATGCGGCTGAAATCGAGATGGCTCGCCTTCCAGAATTGGATGGCGGTGTTCGTCTCCAACAGGTCGCACCGGCCGATCATGTCGTCCATCCGGCGGAACCCCAGCGAGGCCATCAGCTCGCGGACTTCCTCCGCGACCAGGGTGAAGAAATTGACGACGTGCTCCGGCATCCCGCTGAAGCGCCGGCGGAGTTCGGGATCCTGGGTCGCCACGCCGACGGGGCACGTGTTCGTGTGGCATTTGCGCATCATGACGCAGCCGCAGGCCACCAGCGGCGCCGTGGCGAACCCGAATTCCTCGGCGCCCAGCAGCGCGGCGATGACGACATCGCGGCCGGTTTTCATCTGGCCGTCCGCCTGCAGGCGGACGAGGTGCCGGAGGTTGTTGAGGATCAGCGTCTGCTGGGTTTCCGCCAGGCCCAGTTCCCAGGGCATGCCGGCATGCTTGATGGAGGAGAGCGGCGAGGCGCCCGTGCCGCCGTCGTAGCCGCTGATGAGGATCACGTTCGCGCGCGCCTTGACCACGCCCGCCGCCACGGTGCCCACGCCGAGCTCGGAGACCAGCTTCACGGAAATCCGCGCCTCCGGATTCACGTTCTTCAGGTCATGGATGAGCTGGGCGATGTCCTCGATGGAATAAATGTCATGATGCGGCGGCGGGGAGATGAGCGTGACGCCCGGCGTCGAAAGGCGCACCCGGGCGATTTCCTTGTTCACCTTGTGGCCGGGCAACTGGCCGCCTTCGCCCGGCTTGGCGCCCTGGGCGATCTTGATCTGGAGATCGCGCGCATTGACGAGATATTCGGCGGTCACGCCGAACCGGCCGCTGGCGACCTGCTTGATGGCGCTGGACAGGCTGTCCCCGTTGGGCAGGGGCTTGTAGCGCTGGGGATCCTCCCCGCCTTCTCCGCTGTTGCTCATGCTGTGCAGGCGGTTCATGGCGTTGGCGATCGTTTCGTGGGCCTCCTGGCTCAGGGAGCCGAAGGACATCGCGCCGGTCACGAACCGCTTCACGAGCGCGGCGACCGGTTCGACCTCGTCCAGCGGGACGGGCGTGGCGGGTTTGAACCGGAACAGGCCGCGAAGCGTGGTGAGCTTTTCCGTCTGATCGTTGATGAGGCGGGCATAGTCCCGGTACAGGGCGTGCGAGTTGTGGCGGACGGCCTGCTGAAGCAGGCTGACGCTTTCCGGGGTCCAGAGATGCCGTTCGCCGTCCGCGCGCAGCGCGTACTGCCCGCCGCCGGGCAGGAGGCGCGGCGCGTTCGGCGGCCGCTCACGGACGGCCCGCCAGCGGGTGTTGGCTTCCGCGGCGATCTCCTCGAGGCCGATGCCCCCCACGCGCGAAACGGCGCCGGAGAAATAGCGGTCCACGACGGCGCTGTTCAGGCCGATGGCCTCGAACACCTGCGCGCCGCGGTAACTGCGCAGCGTGGAGATGCCCATTTTCGACATGATCTTGAGGAGGCCCTTGCACA
>JACQHI010000447.1 GCA_016199105.1 Lentisphaerota bacterium
CTCGATTTCATCCGGGCCGAGTCCCGCGCGAAATGCCTGTATTACGGCCATGACCTGCACCACCTGCGCCAGCGGCGCAAATACGAACTCGACCGGAACCCCGAAACGTTGAAGGACGCCGAGGAATGGAAGACCCTGGAATACGACATTTTCAGCAAGGTGGACGTCGTTTATTATCCGTCGCCGGTGGAGGTGGCCGAGTGCCTCAAAGCGTTCCCGAACCGCGTGGTCCGCGCCATCCCCGCCTACATTTTCGACGAGTTCCCGGACCAACGGGCCGTGCCGTTTGCCCGGACCCGGGACCTGCTGTTCGTGGGCGGGTTCGGCCATCCGCCCAACGAGGACGCCGTCGTGTGGTTTGTCGAACAGGTGTTTCCGGAGATCCGGCGGCGTCTTCCGGACGTCCGGTTCATCGTGGCCGGCGCGAATCCGCCGGACTCCGTGAAGCGTTTTCAGTCCGAGGCCGTGTCCATTTTGGGGCATGTGCCGGATGACGAGCTGGACGCGTTGTATCGGCAATGCCGTCTGGCCGTGGTGCCGCTGCGCTACGGGGCCGGCGTGAAGGGGAAGGTGGTGGAGGCGCTGGTGCGCCGCCTGCCGGTGGTCACCACGTCCGTGGGCGCCGAGGGCCTGGACGGGGCGGAGTCCGCGTTATGCGTCGCGGCGGATGCCGCCGCCTTCGCCGCGCGGGTGGCCGGTCTCTACGCCGACGAGCCGGCGCTCGAGCGCCTGGCGGAAAACGGGATGGCCTACGTCAAGGGCCATTTTTCCCGGGTCCAGGCGCTCCAGGCGCTCTCCGCCGACATCGATTTCAGCCCGCGGTGATTGCAACATCGTGCTGTGGCCGGCCGGCACGTCAGGCGGTGGCCTCCGGGATGGGCTGCGGCGTCTTCTGTCTTTCCTGGACGGCTTCGAGCATTTTCTGGCATTCCGGGCACGCACCCCGGCCGAGGTCCACGGGATAATGCTTGATGAAATATTCCTCCACGTGCTCCCAACTGTTCTGGCCGGTCTCGACCCGGTGGCAATAGGCGCAGGTCATGACGAGGTTTTTGACGATGGAGCGCTGCTGTTCGTAGGTGTGTCCGACGGCGACCACGGCCGTGGCGACGATCGCCATGGTCAGGAGCAGGCCGCGGGAGATGTTGAACGGCGAGGCTTCCGCCCCGAAGAGATAGTTCGGCAGGTCCAGGAGTTCATTGGCCCAGATAAAGCAAATAAGGAACAAAAAGGTCATCAACTGCCAGAGGGCGACGCTCCCAAACGCATCCTGGCGGGCTGAGGTTTTGATTTTTTCCTGGCTGATCATGGCTGTCTCCTTTCACGGGGGTGAAGTCAATGAACCCGATTGCCCTGCATCATGCATGATTCCGATCCCTTTGTCACGTATTCTTCCAGCCGGAATGCGGGATTGCTTTGTGCGGCCCCCCTCCCTAGAATGCCCGCCGATCGCTGTATTCGTTTTGAACGATAAACGGGGAGACGGAATGATCAAGCGTTTCAATCTGGAGGACGGCCGCCTGGCGGAGGCATCGGAAGGCGGCGCGATTCAGATCTATGTGGCGCCCGACGAGAGGGAGAAGAAGGACCTCATCGAGGTGTATAAGATCGATCCCCACAACCTGGATTCCTCGCTGGATCCCGACGAGATCGGGCGCATGGAATTCGAGCCCGACCACCTGGCCGTCATCGTCAAGCGGCCGAAGAATTACTCCTCGTCCGACAATTTTCTCTTCCGCGTCATTTCCATGGGGGTCTTCCTTTTCAAGGATCGCATGATCCTGGTGATGGCCGAGAACGTCAATGTTTTCGAGGGCAAACAGACGTTCAAGTTCCGCACCCTCCACGACGTGTTGATCAAGCTCCTCTACGGGACCATCTCCCATTTCATGGGGCACTTGAAGGTGATCAACATGTTGTCCGACTCCCTGGAGACGAAAATCAACAAGTCCATGGAGAACAAGTTCCTTCTGAACATGTTCACGCTGGAGAAAAGTCTGGTGTTCTTCCTGAACGGCGTCAACCACAACGCGACGATCATCGAGAAGTTGAAGGTCAGCGCCGTGAAACTCGGGTTCAGTCCGGAAAACGTGGAGTGGCTGGACGACATCATGATCGACAACTCCCAATGCCAGACGCTGGTGCAAACCTACGCGAACATCCTGTCCGGCCTGATGGATGCCCGGGCCTCCGTGGTGAGCAACAACCTCAATGTGATGATGAAAAATTTGAACGCCATCGTGATCGCCGTCATGGTGCCCAGCTTCATCGCCGGGGTGGGGGGCATGTCGGAATGGACCATGATGACCGGCGCGGGGAACTGGAAGCTGTCCTATGGCCTTTTTCTCCTGGGCAACATCTGCTTGGGGGTGTTTATTTATTTCTTCATCCGGCGCCTGGAGAAGCTGGAGAGTCATTGAGGGTTTTCAGGGCGGCGATGAAGGGGGCCACGTCGAACACGAAGCCGAACGACAGGGCGGTGCGCCAAAGGCCTTCCTCCTTGCATAATTCCTTCCGGGCGGTTTCCCTGTTTTCCACGGCGGTCACCGCTTGCCGGAAGGCCGAGCACATGATTCCCATGGGATTCATTTCGGCCATGCCGCCGGGCGAGAGCAGCAGGCACCAGTTGATGGCGAAGCCCATGTAAATCAGGTGGTTGATTCCCGTTTCCTTGCACAGGGCGAAGAGTTGACGGCCGTTTTCGGCGATGCCTTCATCCCCCATGGGCCTGGCTTCGGAAAAGAACTTGAGGTTTTTAAAGCCCCGTTCAACGTCCGGCACATTGTGGGGGCCGACGAAAACGTGTTTGTTCCGGAAGGCCTGGAGCCGCTGCAGCACGGGTTCCGAATCAACCTGCAGGCGAGGGGGGGCGGGATAGGCGGCGGCCAGTGCGACCGCCCGTTTGTGGCCGGGGAAATCCTCGTAACCTTCGCCGCCGCCGACCACGTGAAACAAGGGGAGTGGCGACCGCCGGATGGCGTCCAGGAGCGGCGGAAAAACGGTTCGGGCGATTGTTCCCGCTCTCGGAATGTATTCCACGGCCCGGTGCCAGCCGGGATATTGTTCGCGCGTTCCGCAATCCCAGGCGTGCATGACGACCACCGCCGTGTGTTCGAGTGAAATCTCGATGCCGGCTGTTTTCCAGCCGCCGTAGCCCTCGCCGGGGACGTCCAGCGTGAAATCGGCGTCGAACTGCTGGTAATAATCGGCGGGGACGCGAAGGGTTCGCGGGGCGGCAGTCATGTGCAATCCTTTCCGGTTTCGAGGTCCACGCAGCGTTCGCCGAAAATGGTTTTCAGGATGTTGTCGTGCGGATGCCCGCCGCCCCGGTGCTGAATGAAGCATTCCCCGTATTCGCGGCCGATTTGCCGCCCCTGTTGCCGGGTCCAGTCCTTCATGGTATCCAAATAGGCGTCCATGCCGTTGTGGAAAGCCAGCCAGTCCCGCTGGGAGGCGTGACACGCCAGCATCTCGAGCTTCCGGGGCATCGCGGACCCGACATCGATCCCGAAATGAACGGGCAGACGACGGCCGAAGATATCCGTCAGGTGGCTGGCGTTCCAGTAATACAGGTAGGGGAAACGGCGCGTCGGGGGAGGGGGCGCCCCGCAGTCATAACGCGGCACCGAGGCGATATACGCCGCATTGCGGACCAGCAGGGAGGTCATCTCGTGGTCGGGCAGATAATCCATGGGCGGGCAGGTCAGAACGATCAGCGGGTCCACTTCGCGCAGAATGCGGGTCGCCTTCCGCCGGTACTCGTGATTATAGTCCACCTCCAGATCGTGGCCGCCGGCGTAATGAGCGCGGGCGCCGATCAGACCGGCGGCTTGGGCGGCCTCGCCGAGGCGGATGCGGCGGATCTCCTCGGCGGGTTTGTCGGGGGTTCCCAATTCGCCGCCGGTCATCGTGGCGATGTGAATTTCATACCCCCGTTCGGCCAGCAGAATCAAGGCGCCGGCGGCCATGAATTCCACGTCATCCGGATGACATCCAAAAGCCAGTATGCGTTCCATGGAAGTAACGGCTCGTGACCTTTACCCAATCGGCGGCGGCGGGGATGCCGCGGTCATGACCTCAAGAGGCATCCCGCCCCGGGGTGTCTCTTGAGGCGTTGCATTCTCCCACACCACAATTCTCGCGGAGCGTTTGACAATCCAGTACGAGTGCTGAAACCGCTCGAATTTCAGCAGCGGCATGTTAAGAAAATACGAATCAAGATTTTTGATTTCCCGGCTGATGTAGCTCACCAGGCAATAGCGTCCAAGATTCGAGAGTTGTTGAATCGCCTGCGCCACATCCTTGACGTAATACAATGTTTCCGCGCAGACAACCAGGTCGAAACGGGAATCCCAGCGGAAATCCTGAAGGCTTGATTGAACGAAAGTGACGTCCTTGCAGCGTTGCTTGGCGCGCGCAAGCGCGGTGGGACTCACGTCGATCGCCACGACCTGCTTTGCGATGGCGCTCAATTCGGAGGTGAAGACTCCCTCGGCGCACCCGACTTCCAGGATGGACGCGTGCGGATACTGCCTGGCGACATCGAGCAAGCTGTGTAAACGCCCCCGCTCGTAGGAGGAAACCTCGAAATTCCATGGGTCTTGCGACCACCGGAATAAACGTTCAAACTCGTCAGGGCTGTCGGCGTACCAGCGCGGGCTGTGGGAGAATTCGCGCAACAGGGCTTTCCATAGCGCGGAAATTTTCGGGAAACAATTCACCATTTAACTCCAAACCCGTATTTTCGAGTTTCTGTTGTGTGCCGTCATACGCCAGCACCGCTGCTGTTGTCAAACCCAAAAATTGGGTTTGACTCTTGGGGGGGGACATTGCATATTCCCCATCGCATATTTCGGCATGGTTCTACCGGGTCTCATTATCTCCGGCGCCCAGCACGACAGCGCCGTGGGGTTGGCTATCGGGTTCAGGAGCAGTTTTGTCGGCTGCTCCTGAACCTGAGGTCCGTCCGTTGCCCAACAAAGGGAAAATGGAGCCATACAAGCTATTTAGGGTGTTCGTAGTATGCCTTGCTGCGGCGTGCTCCTGTGACACATTGGGTATCGGTTTGCAATCGGAGTTTCAGAAGGCGAGTTCCAATCCCGTCGTTACATTCACGAACCTCATCGTCAACGGCGATCCTTTCGTGCTCTACGATCCCTCGGCGACTCCACGGTATCGGATGTGGTTGACCGGTGTGCGATCCGGTATTCTCGTAGGCGATGAACAACCCCTTCTGAACATCTTTGAGGCGACATCGACCGATGGCGTCGCTTGGAGCGCGAACGAGGATGCGCCCGTGCTCGCGCAGGGCGATGGCTCGGCCTGGGATAATGGAGGCGTCGAAACTCCGAACCTCGTCCAGGCCGGCGGGCAGCTCGCCCTGTATTACACAGGCTACCCGCTGGGCGGTTGGAATCATGAGGACACGTACCACCTCGGCCGCGCCGTGTGGAATGCGACATCGAATCTGTGGGTAAAGGATTCGACTCCACTCAGCATTCCTGGCGAAGCGTTCTCGCTTGAGCCCAACGTGGTGTTCGATAGCGCGAGATCGCTATATCGACTCTGGTTCTTCGGGCTGGTGGGATCGCGGTTGGCGATATTTCACGCTGAATCCCAGAATGGACGCGATGGCTGGTCATCGCCCGTTTCGACTCTGGAGTGGCCGCTGGAGTGGGGCGGGCCATCGCCCGCCGTCATAAGGCGATCGTCGGGCGCGTACGAAATGTACTTCTCGCAAAGCAACCTCGTCTGGCGTGGGATGGTGCGCGCGACCAGCTCCAATGGGCTGAGTTGGACGCGGCTGGGCGTCGTGCTCAGGCCAACGGGTGGAACGACAGCGTTCGATGCCGTCTTCGCAAATGCAGGATATCCGATCGAAGGGGCGGATGGGAAAATCCAACTCTATTACTCGGGATGGAAGACCGAAGCGCCCGGCGCGCCGAGCGACCACGGCGTTGGATTGGCTGTCGAGCCATGGCCGAGTCAATGGGGTTGGCCGGGGGCGGTGGCTGTGGCCGGGGATTATGACGGGGGTGGTTCCAACGACCTGGCGGTCTTTGACAACAATACAGGCGATTGGTATATCCGGACAGTAGCCGGGACGAATATCGCGTGGGCGGCGCGGTGGGGGTGGCCGGGGGCGGCGCCGGTGAGCGGTGATTATGA
>JACQHI010000448.1 GCA_016199105.1 Lentisphaerota bacterium
CAGGCCCAGGCCCAGGCCCAGACACGTCAGCACGACAAAGGGCCGCCACCCCTCCCGCCGATCGCGCCACACCCGCACCACCGAAGCCAGCCAACCGGCGCCAAGCAGCGCGACCAGGAAAATCCCCACGTAAATCTGCGCTCCCCTGTCGTCATCCGCCCACAAAAAAAAGCTGGTCCATTCCGGGGAATTCAACATGACTTCGTGCATGGACCGCCCGCCCGCCATGCGAGCCCCTTTGAGGTTATGCTGGGTGACGTAAACCGTCAGCGCCACCCCGACGGCGAAAACGGCGAATGGCCAGAAGGCCCGGACCGTTTTCCACACATCGCGGGGCTGCGCCCAGGGAAACGGCCGGCGGCCGAAGGCGGCCACCAGGCACCACGCCGGCGTCAGGAGCATGCTGAAAAAGAAAACGTGCGTATCGCTCCAGCCGGACAACAACAGCGCCGCGCCCGCAAGGGCGGCGCCGCCCTTCCGGTTTTCCCGCACGGCCAGATCCAGACCCAGACACAGGGCCGGCACGAACATCATGTCCGGCCCGGTCGTACTTCCGCCCAGAAACGGTATCCAGCGATACGGCAACACGACGCCGATGAGCGCCGTCAATCCGGCCACCCAGGGATTGTCGACATACCGCCGGACCAGCAGCCAGACAAAAAAATACGACAGCCAGACCGATACAAAACCGGCCGCATTGTAGCCGAACGCGTCATTGACCGCCCAGGAGCCCAGAGAGAAAAGGACGGTGAAGAAAAAGAAGTTCGGATCCGGTTCGAAGCGATCCTCATCGCGACCCGTGTTGAACTGGTACAGATCGTGAAACCAGGGCGTATGCCCCTCGATCATATCCCGCCCCAGCCACAGGCGGTACAGCAACTGGAGATGATCGCCCGGTATCATCTCCCGGGAATGCTGGCGTTCCGCGCAGGCAAACCCCGCAGGAATGTCGGATAACACCTGTTTCGGCAACGGCCAGGAAAACCAGAGCCAGATCGGAAGGACGATCAGAAAAGAGCAAGCCAATGTTTTTTGGATGCTCATGCCCCATCTACACCAGAAATTCGCATTATGACAACGCTCAACACCCAACAGCCAACGTCCAACGCCCAAGTAAGACCTGCGCAATGCTGCGCACCCGCCTGCAGCGCCTGGGGCGCAGCACCTGCGGGCAGGTAGCGTTGCGGGCGGGTAAATTTCCGTTCTGTTGTTGGACGTTGGCTGTTGGGCGTTGGGCGTTGACAAGACATAATTACAATTGCTGCACCTACACGCTGGATCCCCGCCAGTGCAGTTTCTGGCGAAGCACGGAAAAATAGCTGTAGCCCGGCAGATGCACAAAACGGGTCTTCCGGGAACTCCGGCACAGGCTCAGCGTGTCCGACTGCTTCAGCGGGCCGCCGGCCTGTCCGTCCACGGACAACAGCAAATCGCCGACGCTGCTTTTCACGGCGATCTCAATGCGCTTGCTGTCCGGCACCACCAGGGGGCGCGTGCTCAGCGTGTGCGGACAAATCAGACTGATGACGAAAGCCGCCGTCTCCGGATGGAGCACCGGCCCGCCGGCCGACAGCGAATGGCCGGTGCTGCCCGTGGGCGTGGAGAGTATCAGGCCGTCGCAACGGCAGGACATCATCGTTTCGCCGTCCACCCACACATCGAGCGTCGCAATGCGCGAAGCCCCTCCCCTCTCGATCACCACGTCGTTCAGGGCCTGGTAATGCCGGATATTTTTTCCGCGCCTCCGGACGTCGCATACCGCCATGGAGCGTTCGCCCAGCGTGTACCGTCCGGCGGCCAGGCATTCCAGCGCCCGTCCCAGGTCATTCTGCGCCACGCTGGTCAGGAAACCGAGCCCGCCCAGGTTGACGCCGAGAACGGGCACTTCGCTGTCGCCCAGCAGGCGCACCGCGCGCAGCAATGTGCCGTCCCCTCCCAGAACCAGCAGGCAATCGATGGATCGCACAAACGCCGCCGGCGGAATTTTCGAGGCCCGTTTCAACAGCGCGGCCGTTCGGTCCGCGGCGACCAGGCGAAATCCCAGCTTCGCCGCCAGCCGGGACAGTTCGGAGAGCGCCTTTCCCGCCGACGCCTTTTCGCAATTGGCGATGACTCCAATGGTTTTCATGCTGCCGGTAACTATCCACCCTTTCCGCGCGCCGTCAATCGTTTTTCGATTGACTCTATCCGGCGGGCGGCTATCATGATCCGTGAATTGGCATATCGCGTTATTCGATGGGAAATTCCATGGGGGCATCTGGTCAGAGAAAACGGCGTGCCGGCAAAGGAACTCAAGCCACCCGCGAAACTCAGGTGTTGCGGCAATTGCCCTGTTGCAGCATTTCCCCCGTTTTCCTCGTCGATCCCGCATCGGGCCTCATCCTGGAAGCCAACGCCAAAGCCGAAGCCCTGTCGGGACGTCCGGCCGCCGAGCTCCTCCGCCTGGATATCCGCGAATTATTCGCGCCGGACGACGCCGGACGAATCGCGAGCCGGCTGCGGAATCCGGACCTCACGGCGGCCGTCACGCTCCCCGAACTCCGGCTGCTGGCGTCAAACGCCA
>JACQHI010000459.1 GCA_016199105.1 Lentisphaerota bacterium
TGGGCGGAGCGCTTTGGGTTTCGCTTCTTGGAAATGGTTTTCCTTGAATTCCATAAAACCAAGTTCGTTCCCGGTGCGGTTCTCTCGGTTTTCCGTGATGGAAGAACAAATATCCTATTCGGTAGAGGATATAGTGATGGTCAATATGATAGAACTTAGGCCCGCGACAGTCTCCTGTCTTCAGAACACCGGCGAAAAACGGAAACACTGCGTATATTAAAATTATCCCCATGCTGATAGATGATATGTTTCCACGAGTCTTCATGCCTTTTTGGGGTGCTGTTTGATGAGATTATGTTTCGCAGGAATGACCGTGCGGCGGCTCGTGCTTCGTAGTCCAGCGGATGCCGGACCACTTCGCAGAGTAGCAAGCGCCCGGCCCGCCTTATAATGAGGTTTGCGCCAGGGACCTGCCTGCAGCGCTTTGCGCAGCAATGCGGGCAGGTGGCGCACGCTACATCCGCGCGGATGGCTCCAGCGTGGCCGGCCCTCGCGATCGATGAGGGCGACGCCTCGTCCGTATGACGTTCGAACCGCGCGTCGTAGCCGAGCGGGTACTTCCAGAGTATCTGCCGGGCTATGACCGGCAGGATCCTCATGTCTCGCGCCGCCGCCCCTCCGGAAAAAACGTGCGTTTTGGAAAAGGATGTTGTTCAATGCTGGCCATTGGCTCAATCAAACAACGAAAAGAGAGGTTGGCGATGAACGATCAATCCGGCCGGTATCGATGGGAGAGCATCACCCCGCGGGCGAACTATGCCCCGCGCGACGGCGCCGGCGCCCTGGTCTTCAAGGATCGGATGTGGCTCATCGGCGGCTGGAATCCGCGCGACAAGGCCTATTTCCCGACCGATTGCGTCAGCGATGTGTGGTCGTCCACCGACGGCCGTGACTGGCGGCTGGAGACTCCGAAGGCGCCCTGGGAAGAGCGCCATACGGCCGGCTATGTCGTGCACCGCGACCGACTGTGGGTGGTGGGTGGCGATCCGATCCAAGGCCATTACCAGCCGGACGTGTGGAGCAGCGCGGACGGCGTGCACTGGGACTGCGTGTGCAAGCGGGCGCCGTGGGGCATGCGGATTCTGCATGTGACCGCCGCGTTTGCCGGAAAAATCTGGGTCATGGGCGGGCAGACTCTCCCGGAATTCGCGCCGGCGGACGAGACGTTCTTTAACGACGTTTGGTGCTCCGAGGACGGCGCGACGTGGGAGCGGGTGGTCCAGAACGCGCCCTGGGCGCCGCGCGGGCTCATGGGCGGCCAGGCGGTGTTCAAAGGCCGGCTCTGGCTGATCGGCGGCGGCATTTACGAGACAGCCAGCCGGCCCTACAGCGGGTATGCCGAGGTGTGGAGCACGGCGGATGGACGGACCTGGGAACGGCACGGCAAGGAGATGCCCTGGATCCCGCGCATTTACCACGATGTGGCCGTATTCGATGACAAGCTCTGGCTCATGGAAGGGCAGCATGTGCCGCATAACGACGCGGCCCGGCGCTCGCTCGATGGGACCCTCCATCGCGGGAACAGCCACGATGTCTGGTGCTCGGTGGACGGCGAGCGGTGGGAGGAAATCCCGGGGACGCCCTGGGCCGACCGGCATGCCGCCAGCGTCTTTGTCTATCGGGACGCGCTGTGGCTGGCGAACGGCTGCAACCTGCTGGGCGATGTGTGGCGGTTGACGAGGTCTTCATGACACACGCCCTTCGTCTTTTTCCTTAATCTTTACCTTTGTCTCTCCCGGGGCCGACCAGCCTTTGCTACTCTGCGAAGTCAGCGAAGGCTGCCTTCGCTACGAAGCACGAGCGCTCGGAAGCTACGGCCTGGCAAGGCAGATGATGGCGTGAGCCATCCGCCGCAGCGGATGGCAACGCCACTCACGTGGGAGGGTCACGCTCCGCCGTGACCGTGTCTTTGTAATTATTTCACGGCTTCCCGGTCATTATGGCGGCAAGGGATTGCCGCCCTCCAAAATGTCCCAAATTTCAACCTGTTTTTGTTCATGGAGGGACGCAATCCTTTGCGTCCGTCGGTGTTTTTCAGCGGAATCAATATACACACTTTTGCGTGTATCTTTTTCGAAAAAAGTCTATGGTTCTCCCCCAGGAAGAGTCGGCAGTGTGGCGTTTTCCGCCGTTTCTTTTCGGATCGGGAGGTTGATGATGAAACTGGGTCTATCGAGCGATTATGGCGCGATCGACACATGGAAGAAGCTGATTGCCTTCGGGAAACAGCAGGGGGGTTCCCGGCTGGTCTATTGGGGGGACAGCGATGCCGAAGGCAGTTTCGGGATGCCGTTCCTGTTTCCGCGCACGCCCGGCCTCGTGCCTGACGAAAAGTTGCCGAAGATCCGGCGGCTCCGCGAACAGCTCCAGGTCAACTCCCGGCTCACCCGGGACGCCGGCATGGAGTTCTGGACGGTGTTCCAGATCCTGCAACTGCCCAGCCTTGAGCGCGCCCGGTCGGTCCTGCCGGACCTTTTCAACGCGCACGGCGAACCCGACATGGCCGGGGAGCGGATTGACGAGTTGATCCGCGGCCAGTTGGACGAAATCCTGGAATTGGCGCCTTCGCTTTGCGGAATCGAGTTGTGGATCATGGAATGCGCCGCCGTGAAGATCTCCCAGCTCCGCCATCAGCGCCTGTCCCTCCCGGAGATTTTCCGCAAGCTCCATGATGTCGTGTATGACGTTGCCCGCCGGCGCGGCCTGCTTCTGGCCCAGGATCTGCACACCGCGGGCGGAGATCCGGTGGCGCGCACGGCGCTCGCCGAGGCGGCGGCGCGGCATCCGGATGTCCTGCTCAGCGGCGACAATACGATCGGGGACTTTCACCTGCGCCTTCCTTTCAATCCGGCGCTCGTCCAGGCCGCTCGAACGAATCCCATCCAGGCGCATTTCGATCTTCTCGGGGAATACTGGGGCCGCAATTTCGTGCCGACCACCTCGATTCACCAATTGGCGGAGCACATCGAAAAGGCGCGGGAACTGAAGTGCGTTTATCTGGATGGCCGCGTCAACACGGGGCATGACCGCTGGAGCCCGTATGCGAATGTGCTGCCGTCCCGGCGCGGGCAATATCCGCTGCTCCAGGGGGTGGGCCCGAAGGACGCGCCGCCGCCGGGCCTGCAGCTTCTGTCGTTCGACACGCTGGGCGGATTCAACGCCGAGTTTTTCTACCGCCGCGCGGCGGATCCGGCGGTCACTCCCGAGACCGTCATCCGCGGGTTTCTGCGCCGGGAGTTTCCCGCCCGCAGTGCTATCCGCCGCGGGCGGATTGCGGGCGGGGGCGAGCCGGCGGAGCGGCTGACGCCCGTTTTTCTTCGTCTGCAGGCGACGCTGGAAAAAATCTATTACACCGCCGGGCTTTATTACGGGGCGCAGTCCGTGTTTCCGGTCGAAAAGCTGATCCGGTGGGCGGCGCTGGAGCATGCCTTTGCCGCCGAACCGGGGTCCGCGTTTCCCCCGCCGGAGATTTTGCCCGAATGCGACGGCACGACCCGGGTGGCGCTGGGCAGTCTGTTGCCCGCCGGATTTCGGGTACCGGGCCTGGCGGCGATGATCCGGGAGAAGGAAGAGGCCGTCCGGGAGGCGGAGGCGATGATGGCCGAGGTGGAGGCGGCGGAGCCCCTGTTGAGCGCCGACGACTTCGCGTTTCTGCGGGGCCGTTTTGCCGATCTGGTCTGGACGGCCCGGGCTTTCCGGTTTCTGCTGGAAGCGCAGGCGCACGTCTGGCTCCAGCGCCTGGGCGTGTCCCGGGCGGGCCTGCCGGACGCGAAGCGGTTTGCCGACTGCGCGCGGAAGCTGGTGGGCCTGGCCGCGGAATGGGAAGCCCGTTATCATCCGGCCTGGCACGGCAATCCCGTGGCATCCATCCGGGAATTCATTGCGGCGTCGGCGGGCGCGAATAATTGACCACACAAAACGCTTTGGTAATTACTCGGAAGCGAGGCTGTGATGGATGGGGAAGGTGGAACTATGATCGCGCCAGGCGCGAAAAATAAATAAAGATCAAAA
>JACQHI010000455.1 GCA_016199105.1 Lentisphaerota bacterium
GTCGTTCACACCCGCGCCACAAAATAATGCCGCCCCGCACGGCTGCCGAAAGGTCACGAATCGCCATAGGCTGGGAAGTCAACAGGCGGTTGTCTTTTCGTTGCCAGAAGGTTTTCGTAGCTTCTGTAGACACATTCTCGCTTAGCGGTGATGAATGGCCCGTCGGGCAACTCGGGCCATTGTTTCCCGCTGCGGTTCTGCCAAGGCTCTTGCATGGAAAGAATATGCACGAACCCAATCTTGGAGTCAATCGCTGGTGTGCCAGGACCGTACAACCCATTTATATATCCTGGCCCTTTGAGCACGAAAGAAAGGGTTGATGGCAAGATCAGGTGGCTTGCCTGTGTTAAAATCGGCCGTGTATTGGACACGCGACCTCCCCATCCACCAACAACCGCGCGAAATGGGAAGAATCCGGTGCAAGGAGGGTGATGTTGCGGCGGTTGCCTCCTGGCCGATGGCTGGACAAGGGCGAAGTTCGGTCTGGAATGAGGCGGATTCAGGAGGGCAAATCCCTTGTCAGTCGAGTGCCCTGTCCGGGACCCCATGTCTTCAGTGTTTGTCGTCGAAACTTTGCGAAAGGGGTGCTTTTGGAGCCCCATTACGGAAGGAAAACAGGCTTTCAAAGGCACAATTGTGACATTCAGTGGGATTGAATTCCTGACACAGGTTCCGACGCAGAATTCTGCTCCGTCTCTATGGCTTGGTCTCCCGCTGGCATTGCCAGTCTATTGCGAACGCGGACACCGGCGGCTGGACACACGAACCTATGAATCCGAACCAGAATCGGGCATCCCTGCTGGCACAGATTCTTCCGCAGAGGCTGTGGCACTGTTGCCCTCGTCCTTCGCCTTCCGCTTCGTGATGTACATCCGGTAATCGGGATGCTTATCGCTGGTCTTGAAGCCGTTCTTAAAGATCAGAATCCTGGCTCTGCCGAGTGAGCCAGAGAAGTAGGTCTCGCCGCTGGCAGTCTTGCCTGACCACAGGCCTGTGATTTCAATTAACTCATTCTTGGTTGCCGGATCGTTCATATGGCACCACCTGTGACGAGCTGTGTTGATGTAGATGATGGCGTCCTATGTCTACGTATAGGACCCGCCACGTTGGCAAAACGTTGGCGAATCGACGGGTATGCGCAGATCGTTGGAAACGAAAGGTTTATATATTTCCTTGCATTCACTCTGGAGTAGAGACGCCTGTCTTGGCGCTCACTCACAATGCAAGAGCCAACAACCCACATGGAACGAGTGTACGGTTACCAGCCCGCGTACCGAAAAAAACTCTTTGAATACAAGCCCAGTTACATCACTTCCCTGTATCAACCTGTGCGCGTGAAAAGTGAGACATCCGGCGTCTTGTATGGCAAAGACAGAACCATTCATGCCATTTTCGCGCCGCTCCTTGAAAGCATGGTTGGCTACATTGATTTCTCCAGGCAATACCTCAATAAGGATTTGGATCCGATCACAGGCATGTTCAAAGAGAAAGCGCATTTTGGCCGCGCTGTCATCGAGGATGTGATGGCGGACATGGCCTTGCGTTACAAGATGATGAATCGCGCCATATTGACCCTAGACTACCAAATCTGCGCTGTAGACTCAGAAATCATGCAGCTCCCGTACTTCCAAATTGGGTTCAACAAGGACCTTGATCGTCTCAAGACAACGCTGGAGGCAAAGACCATGGATTTTGAGCAACAGAAGATGGAGGAGCGGGTTGCCGGTTGGAAGGACATCACCCGTCTCAAGACCGATCTAATGGAAGTTCTCAAGGATTATGTTGCGACACAGGCATCTTCCTTATTCCTGAATAACACCGGTGGTGGGAAGCATTATTGATGAGATTCTGGAACGGCTGGCTGTGTTGGGCCGCGAGAAGGCACAAGCCTACTGGATGGCCTACCTGTCTGCAGACAAGGAGGGGAGAGAGCGTATAGAAATGCTGCTGAGCATGATGGCGGCGCGGGACCTGGGTATATCACCCGGAAGCGGCACCATCTATCTTGCCCCGCCACCACTGGAGCTTGCATCAGCCGGGTCGTTCCTGGTGGGCAACATCACCTGCAACAAGAAGACTATGGGGCAACTGCGCCTGTCTGCCGATGCGCTGTCTCAACACAGTTTGGTTGCCGGCAGGTCGGGTCCGGCAAGACGACCGCTGCATTCCGGATCCTCGCCAGTGCGCATGAAAACGGCGTCAAATGCCTGGTCCTGGATTGGAAGAATGAATACCGTTCGCTCGTTAGGCACCACACGATGGGGCCCGAACTGAGGGTCTTCACCGTCGGAAAGGCCGATGTCTCTCCCCTCAGATTCAACCCCTTGATTCCCCCTCGCAATACATCCGCGAGCACGCACTGTAAGCACGTGATAGATATGGTCATGACGGCCTACTACCTGGGCGAGGGCGTTGCACATCTCTTCCAGGTGGCGATCGACGCGCTATACAAAGAATTCCGCGTCTATGACGGCTTTCCTGAGCAATATCCAACCTTTGCGGACGTTGCCCATTACCTGTCGGACTACAAGCCTCGGAATCAGAGAGAGGCCGGCTGGCTCAGCAGTGCGGTCAGAAGTCTATCGGTTCTGACCTTCGGCGAAATGGGGCAAGTCGTGGTTACGAACGATCCCCTGCCGATGGACGAGCTTCTCTCGCAGGATACCGTGATAGAGATGGACGTCTCCGCGGCCGACAAGGCATTCATCGTACAAGCACTTCTCTGGAACATCTATACACATTGCGCGGGAAGACAGGAGGGCAACGCGGGGTTGACGAACCTGATCGTTTTGGAGGAAGCGCACAACATATTGAGGAAAAGCGTTGCTTCAGCCAAGGAGACGATACCCGAAATCCTCTTGCGTCAGGCAAGATCCAGGGGCATCGGACTCATCGTCGTTGACCAGACCATCTCCCTTTTGAGTCCAGCGGTCTTGGGGAACATCCATAATCTGATTTGCCTGTCCCAGCCGCCATCAAGTACGGCTACAAATATGCTGAATTTGCCGGAAGACGGGAAAGATTATACCGGTCGATTGGAAGTCGGCGAAGCCATTGTCAAAATTCAGAGCCGTTTTCAAGCGCCATTTACCGTTCGGTTCCCGATGAATGCGTCGCAACGTTTGTGCATTACTGCAAGAACTACAACATAGTGGAGAAGGACATCCTCGTGCCCAAGACCATCAAAATTCTTGAGCAGAGTCCGGCGTAGCATGCCTGTAACATTGTGATGTGCACACTGATCTCGTTGCGAAGTCGGATGCGCGTGAGTGTTCTTCCCTCTTTCCCTTGCCCGGGTCGTCTGACTCGGGCTTTCTTCCTGACATAGCGAAAGCTCTCTGCTTGTCCTTCTTCCGAGCCTTTGCCCGCCGAAGCGCCGCGCGGCGAGAACGATACCGAACTTTTTCGGTTATCAGCCAAGTTGCGGCGTAGGCATTTCTTTAGTTGTTGCACGCTGAATGGCTGGTCAGGGCGATTGTCATCCTCTTCCTGTCGTGCTAAAAACAAGCGTTGTGTCAATGATGCAAACGGCGCGTGGTTTTTAACAAGCGTTTTGTGCTGTTGATTTGTGCTTGCGCGTCATCGGTTTTTGCTTTACACGTTCCAAGTAGACCCTGCCCATACCAATTACCATCATGCAGACCACCCGACAGAGCTTGCTGGAACGAATGCGGGACGCCTCCGCGACCCGCGCGTGGGAGGAGTTCTACGAGCTGTACTGGGGCGTGATTGTGCGCTACGCGCAAAAACAAGGACTCAATGAGGCCTCCGCCCACGAGGTGCTGCAGGAGACCATGGTAACGCTCATCCGCGTCCTGCCCGCGTTCCGGTACGATCGGCGGCGGGGTCAATTTCGCAACTTCCTGCTCACGATCGTTCACCGCAGAGCGCTCTCCGAACTCCGACGCATCCGCCGCCGGCATGAAGTCTCGCTCGACACCCCGGCGGGCGAGGATGAAGAACCGCTCATCGAACGGCTGGCGGAAGAGCGCGTCCCAGCACCCTCCGACATCATGGAGGCCCGCTGGCGCGAAAGCCTGCGTGAGGAAGCGCTGCGCCGCGTGCGCGACGATCCCCGCGTGCAAGGGCGCACATTCGAGGTCTTTCGCGCTTATGCCATAGACGGGCTGCCCGCCGAGGAAGTCGCCGCCCGATTCGGGGTCAAGGAAAACGCGGTCTATCAAATCAAGGATCGCGTGTTGAAGCGCCTGCGGCAGGAGGTGGAACTCCTACGCCGGGAACTCGCCGACCCGCGTCCGTGATGGAAAATACGGCTGCCGGCGTAAGGATTGGCGCCGGGGGGCGTAAACAGATAGGGCCTTCGGCTCGCCCCGTCGTAGCCGGGGCGGCACACGGGAGTAGAGCGCAGGGCTACGACCGCGCTTCAGGAGACGTTGCCACGCGATGACGAACAAGACCGCCATGGAAAGCTGGCTGCCCGGCGCGGGCGTCACGCTCGATCATGCGCCCGACGCTCCGCGCGGGCTCTACGAGCGGCTGCAATACGTGGCCGGGATTCTACGCGAAGCGGCCGCTTTGCCGGGCTCCAGGCAATTGATTTGGCGTATGTCTTCCGGCGCGCTACGGGTGGAACCCATCGAAAACACTCGGGTCGTCGGTCGCCGGCCGCCCTCCGACATCATCGTCGGAGATGCCCGCGTCTCCCAGAGTCATTTCCGCGTCGCGCCGACGCCGGCCGGCGCCCGCATCGAAGACTTGAAGTCCCGCAACGGCGTGTATGTCAACGGACGCAAAATCGAAACGCGCGAGCTGCGCGACGGCGATATCGTCGAAGCCGGCGGCCAGGTGTTCGTGTTTTTATCCGGGAATAAGTTGTTGTTTTCGACGGCGGGGGCGTAAGATGCGTTCCGTCTTGGCGCATACCGGATAGACCGGTAAGGGCCAACAAGGAGGATGAATGAAACGATGAAAACGAAAGATGTGCGTTGGATAAGAGCGATTACGGCACTGGGCTTGCTGGCTGCGGGCTTCATAACGGCTTCAGCCGCCGTGAAGCCCGCTACGGGAACGGCCTCTGACGTGCCGGCCATCTGGCAGCAAGCCGGCCCGCAGGAGCGTTTGAAAACGCTGCGTGTGGCGGAAGTGGATGCGTTGCGTCTGCTGACCGAACGCGTCTATGGCGTCCAGCTCAACTCGGAAACGACGGTTTTCGATTTGCTGCTCCGCGACGACGATCTGCGCGCACAGGTCGTCCAGACGATCAAAGGCGTGGCCACCACCGAGGAACCTGAATATCTGGAAGACGGCGCGGTGCAGGTCGTGCGCGCGGTCAAGCTCCGGCAGGTGCTGGAGACGATTACCCGCACGATCACCCGGAAACAGACGGCCTTCGGCGACCCGATCACCGTCAGCGATGTGGAAAAAATGTCGCGGGAAAAGAGGGACGTGGTGATCGATATCATGGGAAACGGGGCGCTGCCGGGCTCGCCTGGCTTGCGCAAGATTCAAGCCAAACGCGCGGCTGAAATGGACGGCTACCGCAAGCTGGCCGAGCGTTTGATGGGCGTCCGTGTGACCAGCGCGACGACCGTCAAGGACTGTGTGCTGCAATCCGACAAGATCCGCGCCTGCGCCGCGCAACTGATCAAGGGCGCCAAGCCCGTCTCGATCAAATACCTGGCCGACGAGTCCTGCGATCTCGGCATGCAAATCAAGGTGGCCGACATCTTCCGCGTTATCCGCAAGTACAGCAAGGCGGATAAGGAACTCCTATCGGTCGAACGCGACTACGAGACCACCACCTTCACCGAAACGGGCCACGGCGCGCCACGCGCGGCCGGCGCCGGGCCAACCGTTGGCGGGCCGACCTCCGACATGGAGGCGATGGACGGCGTCTATCAGGAAACCGAGATTATCATCAAACAACTGGTGGGCCAGGGAGTGGTGATTAAATGAAGATCTTATGGGTGGGCTTATTGGCGGCGATCCTGGCGGGCGCGACCGGCTGCGCCACGTTCGTCAAACGCGATGTGAAGTCGAAAGTCATCGAGGAGGAGCCCGTGGTGGCGCCCGACTCGGCCTTTCCCGGGAAATTGTAGCTGCGCGCAGCATCGGATCGGGATGGAAGCGAAGTACAGCGAGGGCTATCCCTGGCCGATGCTCGGGCAGGCCGTCAGCCGACGGGCTGTCCTGGCGTGGCCGCGCTCGTAAGAGCGTGGTGGATTTGCCGTCCCCTGCCGCGCAAGGCGGCAGGAACGGAAGGTGGTGGAAAACGCGAGCGTTTTCCGCCAACCTTGTTCACCCGCGCCCACGCGGTGCGCGTGGCCAGCGCGAGGTTTTAACATGCCTGAGGCATGGGCGCGGGGGTCCGGCTACGGGGTGGTGTGGAGCTTGGCGAAACACGTGAAAGACGCGCAAAAGGGGATGAGATCGTGAAACACAACACATTCTCCCGCTCCCGCCGCTTCACGCGTGTCATCGTGTCATATATGCCGATCGCGTTGGCCGCGTGGCGGCTGACCGTGTTCGCGGCGGGCCCCGAGCCAATCGCGGCCGGCGACGGTGAATTGCGGAGCGATCCCTATCGGCAACTGGCCGAGGCGCTGGCGGCGCAGGTTCAACAACCGGTGATGAACATCGGGGTGGGCAACTTTCTGTTCGGCGCCAATGAGCAGATGTCGGGCTATTCGGCGCTTCTTCGCGAGGAGTTGGAAACCGCCCTGGCCCGCACCGGCAAGTTTAAGGTCATTACCCGTTCCCGCCTGGCCGATTTGCAGAATGAGGGCAAGTTCCAGAAGTTGGCGATTCTGGACCCCGCCACCCCGGTCCGGGATGTGAAAATCGAGGGCGTCGAGGGTCTCGTGCGCGGTAATTTTTACTATCGGTATCCGGACGTGACTGTTTTTGCCGAATTGGCATGGCTGGAGGGCGGCGCGGTCCGCAAGGCCAAGGAGGTCGTGCCGGTGGCGGCTATTGGAGCGAAACTCTGGCCGGACATGCCCGCCGCCTCGGATGCCGGCAAGCTCGGCGCGTTCCTGATACCGGACAATTTTGCGGCGGGCGTGTCGAACGTGGCCGACGTCACCGCCCGCATCCGGCAGGTACCGCACGATTTCACGCTGGACTTGACGGTGGTCGAGTGTAAACGCGATTTCGCCGAGGGCGAAAAAATTCGTTACCGCGTCACGGCCTACGAAGCGTGCCATCTCGCCGTGTTTTGCCATCAGGTGGACGGCTCCACGGTGGTGCTGTTCCCGAACGCCTGGTGCGCGGATACGGCCGTGCCGGCGAAGCGGCGGGTGGAGATTCCCGGCGCGGTCAAGAAAGGTTTTGAAATCGTCATTCGTCCTCCGTTCGGGGCGGACGTCGTGCAGGTCATCGCCTGCACGCGCAAAAGCGCCCTGCACGCGATGATTCAGGATTACGTGGCGGCGGCCGAGCCGGGCGTGGTCTATCGCGGCATCCCGCGCGGCATGGTAGCGCAAGGTGTCGCCGACGCGCTGGCGGAAACCGCGCCGGCCGGCTCCAGCCCCTCGCGCTGGTCGGAGGCCCATCTCGTCGTCAGCACCTATCCGCGATATTGACTGCCCCCGCGCCGGGGCGGCGCGGGGGAATAGGTTGAAGACCCCCGCGCCCTCGCAGCCCGTGGGGGTCTCCGGAAAGCGGGTGAAGGGCAAGCCGTGGGGGTCACTGGAATGAGGAAGAGGCATGCGATACACGGGACACAATCTCATCCCCGCCCATGATTTGCACTTCAGTTGGGCGGGGTGGCCGTCCGTTGGCGCGTTGCCCGCCGAACCGCCGAATGCGTTCTTCCTCGATCTGGCCGAGGCGTGGCGGGCGGACGGGCTGACGCTGGAGTCGCGGGCGTGGACGCCGCGGAGCGTTCAGCTTACGTTTGCCGCGAGCCCGGATGTGACGCCGGTCCTGCTCTCGGCGCGCGCCAAGGGCAGGTTACAGCACGCCCTACGGCGGCGGGAGAGAGACCATGACACCCTCGCATCAGGAACTCAGAAGGGAGACCCCCGCGTCCTTGTGGCGCGGGTGAATGAGGTTGACTGCGAGAGGCGGGGGGTGGGCGAAGCGGCGCCCGGCGGCGCGCTCTTTTCCCGTAAGGTGAGCGTGCGGTCGCTGGGCCACAACATCACGTCAACGGTCGAGCGGTACGTCCGCGAACAGCAAGTTCGCGCCGATCTGGCCGATCCACGCTATCGCGATATGCTGGCGCGGCAGTCGTTCCATGACGGGGATGTGGAGTTGGCGGAAGCGTCGGAGACTCGTAGCGGTCGCTACTGGTACAACCTGCACCTCGTGCTGGTGGTGGCCGGGCGCTGGCGAATGGGGGCGGAGGCGCTTCTGGCGCGGGTGCGCGAGACCGCGCAGGCCACAGCGGCCGGCGAGGGTTGCCGGCTCAAGGCGCTGGCCATTATGCCGGACCACCTGCATCTGGCGTTGCGAGGGCCGGTCGAGCGGAGCCCTGCCGAACTGGCGCTGACGTTCCAGAATGGGACCGCGCAGGCGGCCGGCTGTCGCCTGTGGGACGATCGGTATTACGTGGGCACTTTCGGGGAGTACAATCTGAATGCGGTGACGTAACCTGATTCACCCACGGGGCAAGCCCGTGGGGGTCTTCGGAAATGAGGCGGAGGGATCAAGCCTGCGGGGGTTTTCTCCCGCCCCCTGCCGCCTTGCGCGGCAGGAGCGAAGGATCGTGATGGCGTTCACGGCAGCGTGGCCCAGGTCACCTGGCCTTCCGCGACGGTGACGGAGCGGCGCACGACATGGCCGCCGATCTGCGCTTCGATGCGGCATATCCGGTCGGCGGGCAGGAACAGCGTCCCCACATCGCCTGGCTCCACGGTCGCCTCCCGGGGCTCCGCGTCCCCCTCCATTTGCCAGGTGAGCCGCAACGGCGCGGCGCGCAGATTTTCCGCCGGCCGCAACAGAACGACGCCCTGGCGGCGATGCGCGAAATCCTCGCGCAACGCCGTCCGCGCTTTCTCATAAGCCGACCAGAGCTCGACCGGCACCGGCCGTTCCGTTTCGTCCCCTGCCGTCCGCCGCGGCGGACGCGGCAGGACGTGAGTTTCGTTGGAACGGGCCAACGTCCCTACGGGAGCGGAAGGAGGGTTGGAAACCCTATCCATCTCATTCACCCGCGCCACGAGGCGACGTGGATCCGGGACGGCGGATCCCGGCGCCGACCGCTGAAACCAGCCCAGCGCGAGCCCGAGACCGGCCAGGAGAACACCGCCGATTGTCAGTCCGACGCCCACGCGCCTCCACCTCCGGGTGGCGGCTGTGTGACCCCCTGCTGTCCGCCGCGGCGGATGCGGCGGAAACGGCTCTGTCATTGCCACTGTCGGCGCATAGTTCGACACTGGCTGGCGTACAGCGCGTACCGCCTCGGCCAACTCACCGGCGGTCTGATACCGTTCGGCGGGCTCCTTGCGCAGTGCCTTGAGCGTCACGGCGTCCCAGGCAGTTGAAAGGCCGGGCCGGTTTTTCGAAGGCGGTTCGGGCGCCGTCCGCAACACCGCCAGCAGCGCCTCGCTTCGTGAGCCCACAACCGCGTAGGGATAGACGTCCGTCAGCAGCCAATACAGCATCACGCCCAGCGCATACACGTCGGTGGCGGGCGTGGGCGGCCGGGCGGCGCTGGGTTCGGCCTGTTCCGGCGCCATGAATTGGAGCGTGCCCAGCAATTCTAGCGTGAACCGCGGGGAGCCTTCCTCGCAGGCGCGGGCCAGCCCGAAATCCAGCAGGCGCACGTCACCGTGGGTGTCGATCATGATGTTGTCCGGTTTCAGATCGCGATGCACCAGGCGGACGGCGTGCAGCGTCTGCGCGACTTCGCACACGCGCAGGAAGAGGTCCAGCCGCCGTTCCCCATCCGGCCGGTGGGTCTCCAGGTGGGCGGTGAGCGACAAGCCCTCGATGAACGGCATGGTGTAATACGGCAGGCCGTCAATTTCGCCCGCCTCGAGCACGGGCACGATGCCGGCATGTTCGATCTTCGCGGCCAGGCCGATTTCCTGTTGAAAACGACGCCGTGCTTCCGGTGAGGCCAGTTGGCCGCCCCGCGGCATTTTTAGCGCCACCACCCGTTGCGGCCGATCCTGTTCGGCCTTGTAAACCAGGGCCATCCCCTTCGCCACCAACGCAAGAATGCGGAATGACCCGATGCGGTCGGGCAGGCGCTCCTCCTCCTGACCGTAATGCGGCAACGGCGCACCGTTCGGCTCGGTCACGTCGCGCCGGGTTGGAGACGTGTTGGACATGGAATTTTGGATTGCCGATTTTGGATTTTGGATTCTCATTCCGCCCCCTGCCGCCTTGCGCGGCAGGAGCGGAAGGTTAGGTCGCGGGGGTCTCATGCAATCTTATTGTATACGGCGGCCCATCAGAAACACACCGGCCATTGCCAACGCGCCGCCCGTGCCGATAGTCCACCATGCCCAGACAGGCATGGCTTTCGCCTTTCCAATCTCGGGCGGTTGAACGCCGGAATGTGAAGATTCAACCCCGGAGACGATCGTCGCGCGCCCGCTTTGATTTGAGCCGGCAGCGGACGCCAGCAAGCCGTCACCCCCATCCGATCCCGGCATCTCTTTGCGTTTGAACTGGAGATAATGTTCCGTGCCACGATCATAGACCAGCGCGTCGGTGAGCGCCTTGGCGACGATCGTTTTCAGGCCCGCGGGATCGAACCGGCTTTCGACGTCGATAAAGGAGAGTCCCCGGCTGTCGAATTCGCGCGGCCAGACGCTGGTGATGGCGGGGGTCTCGCCCAGCGCTTTTTGCAATGCATCGAATTCGGCGTCGGTCACACCGGCGAATTCCAGGCGCCGGATGGCGCCCAGGTCCAATTCGACGAGCCAGCGGGCGAAGACTTTGCGGAAGACGGACCAGGCGCAAGGCGTCTCGCTATGGGCGACGTCGCCGGCCAGCAGCATGTGTGTCAGTTCGCGCGCGGCCATTTCCGGTGACTGCAGCTCGCTGGACAGATCCTCGCGGGCGGGAATGGGAACAGAAGCCAGCACCTCGCCCGTTTCGGGTCGCACGGCGCGCAGATCCACGGCGAGCGAAAACTTATGCCGCGGGGTCATGCCGTAGAGCGACTCGCGCCCCACGTAGCGCCCGCGCACTCGCGCCTGAACGACAAATTCCGCGTCCGGGGCCATGTCCAGCCGGCGCAGCTCCGCCGTGTGCGCGTCGCCTAGAAAGGCATCCCGCGCCGCCAGCTTGTCGGACTGCCGGCTCGCGCGGGGGGTATCCATCAGGGCGAGTTGCATTTCACGGGCAACGGCCTCGAACCAGGCCTTGGCATAATCGGAACCCGGCGGCACGCCCTCGATCAGCTCGTCCGTTTCCAGCGCGACGCGCGGCGCGCCTTTAAGCTGGACGATCATGCGCAGGGTCAGCGCGTCTTTCATCACCGGCTGCCCCGCCTCCACCAGGGCCCGGATTTTGACGCGATAGATCCCATCCTTGTCCAGACCCGCTTCCAGCACCGTGTATTGTTTGACATGGCCGAAGGCGGCGGCGAACACGCGATCGTAATCCATCGCGAAATCGGTCACCCGCGTTGCGCTCGTCACATCGACACCAACGCCTTTGCGCACGGCTTCGCGCAAGGCGTCGGTCAACGCCTGTTCGCGCGCGGTGGCGGAATCACCCGCCGCCCGGCCCTCCGCCTCCACGGCCGTCGGTTCGGCTCGCGCCGCCGCCGCAACCAGACAGGCAGACAACACCCACCTGCACACGGCTTTGCATCCAAATCCAGTCATGGATACACGATAGGGATTCCCCGAGGAAAACGCCAGAATAAAAATCCATCATTCCCGCCGAATCGCGCCCAATTCGCCGCGGGTGGAGGCCATGATCCCCAGCAGGCGGCCGAATTCCCGCTGTTCGTCGGCAAAATAGGGTATCCGGTCGTCTGTTGTGGCCGCCGGCCGGTCGGTCGCCTGGGGCAGCGGAACAACGACGGGCGCGGCCATCTCTCGGGACGCCGGAGACGAGCGCCCATCTCCCGCAAGCGCCGGCGGGGCGGACAGGCCGAGCGGCGCTTCCGAAGTCGGTGCCGTGGTTTCCGGCCGGATCGTTTTCATGGGAGCGACGGGCGGGGTCTTCCCGGCGAACAGCGCGGGAATGTCCCGCACAGTGCGCCAGGCGAATTGCGCGTCCTTGTCCAGCCCGATGGATCCCTGATACCGCAGACGGCGGCCAATCTCGTTAGCGCCCACGAACAGCACCACCGCCATGATTCCGAACGCGATCGAATGGAGAATGAAGCGAAACATGAGAGGTCCCTCCTTGATAAGACAGATGCCGAACTACAATACGGCATGGTCAACGGGAACCGCTGCATCATGCCTGAGGTGGTATTCGCCGAGACGAGGAAAATCTTACGGGATGGATTTCTGGACGACCACGCGCTCACGCGCGCGGCTACTGCGCGCGACGGCGACGTTACCGGGTATAGGCCTCGTCAATCCACACGTGCGTGTCGCCGACCAGTTCGATTTTGACGCTGTTGCTGCCGGCGTCGAAAGAGTAAAATTGAATGGAATAATAGGTCCAATCGCTGTTAATGAATTTGTTTTCCCAATAGAGCTCGCCATTGATATACACGTTCACATAGCAATACGATACCCCATAGGAGGTCGAGCCCAACGCATGGAAGACAAAGGCGTGACGGCCGCTGAAGGTGAACGTCATGTGGCCGTAATACGACGTGATGCGCCAGTGCGGCGTGGCGGTGTTGTAACTGTCATAGGCGGCGGAAGCATACGAGAAAGCGAGATTGCCGCTGGGTTGCGCCGTGCTCGATCGCAGGCTGATGGAGCCGGTGCCGGTGTCAGTGGCGACCGGGGACGTGTCCTCTGCGCCGGAAGACGTATCGGCGGTGGCGCCGGAAGGCGATGCCGTGTCGTTGTCGTCGCTGAGCGGGATCATGGTCGGGTCCTGCTCGCAGCCCGCCAGGAAAGCCGCCAGCAGCAACGGTAGGAGGCCGGCCATTCGCATGGTGGAACCGCCCCCTGCCGCCTTGCGCGGCAGGACGTGAGTCCCGTTCGTCACGTAGATCTGCCGCACGTGATTGGGCGTGAGCCCCGTTGGGGCAATCACGAGACCACGTTGGCATGAGACCACGTTGGCA
>JACQHI010000460.1 GCA_016199105.1 Lentisphaerota bacterium
AACCACTGGATCAACCTCGATCACCAAGCCGGAACACTCATAACGCTGAACGAATGATTTTGTTGTCAATGATTCTGTCGAGATTGATTGTGCTGGGTTGCGGGTAACCCGCTTTGTGCCTCTTTGCGGCCAATAAATCCGGTGGAATTCCTTTGAACCGCTGAACCTCTCAACTGTGACGTGTCCGCCATAGCTCCTTGAGCGACGGCGGAATCGTTAAACCCCGCCTCCTACTTCGGCGGCCCGAGAATCTTGTCCACATCCAGCCGGCCGACGTTTTCGAACACCTTCCGGAATCCGTCCGCCACCGCCTTCACGGCCCGCGCGCCGTTGGGCGCCCTCAATGGCGTGGTCATGCCGAAATGGCTGACGCAATGCCGCTGGGCGGCCGGATACGCGTTCACGTCGTACCGGACGTCCTTGGAATACCGGCAGGACCACGGGCAGCCCTTCCCGTAAGCGTTCTTGGCCAGGAACACCGTCATGGCCGGAAGGATGAAGCTCTGCCACACGCCCACCGGCACGCCTTCGGCCTGCAACGCCTTCATCATGGCGTCGCGAAGCCGCTTCGGATCGCCGGTCCAGCCCAGCGCCTTCATGTCGATCCGCGAGGTGAAATTGTACCAGGTATGCTCATGGCCGGCCGGCTCGGTGGGCAGGATCAGCCCGCGCAGGCCTTTCAGCTCGCGGATCAGCAAGGCGCCGTTTTCGCGCTGGGTCCGGATATAGTCCGTCAGCCGCGTGAGCTGGGCCCGGCCGAACGCCGCCGTGAGATCGTTGTTGCGGTACATCCAGCCGAGCGCATAGGCATGGAAATCGCGGGACTGGACAGGAGTGCTGGTCTCTCCGAACGACCAGAGCTGGCGCGCCTTTTTGGCGATTTCCTCGTTGTCGGTCACGAACATGCCGCCCTCGCCCGAGCACAGACATTTGTTCTGGTTGAAGCTGAACGCGGCGCAATCGCCCCACTGTCCGACTTTTTTACCCTTGAATACGGCGCCATGCGCCTGGCAGGCGTCCTCGATCACGAACAGGTTATGTTTCCGGGCGACCTGGAGGACCTTCTCCATGTTCGCGGCCAGGCCGTGGAGGTGGACGACAATGATGGCCTTCGTCCGCGGGGTGATGGCGCGCTCGATTTTCTTCACATCCATGTTGATGGTGTCGAAGTCAACATCCACGAACACGGGCAGGCAGTTGTGATGCAGCACGCAGGTCGCGCTCGAAGACCACGAATAGGCCGGCACCAGCACGTGATCGCCCGCGCCCAGCCCGCAGGCCGCCACGCCCATGTGCAGCGCGGCGGTGCCGCTGTTGGTCGTGATGGCGAACTTGTTGCCGTTCCACGCGGCATATTCCTTCTCGAACGCCACGCAGTTGGGCCCGAAGGAATGCTTGTTTCCCGCCAGCGAGGCCAGAACGAGCTTCCGATCCAGCGCGGAAATGGGCGGCCACGCCTTGATCACGCCCTTCGGAACCGCCGCCTTTCCGCCTTCGATCGCCAGTATGTCGCGTTTGCCTGCCATAGCCGTTTCCTTTCTCGATATTCACCGTTCACTGATCACTCGATGACTCCCCCTGACCACAGCCGAACCCGATCTGCCCTGACGGGGGACATGCTGGGATTTTGCCGCGGCGGGAACAAGAAAAAACAATTGCGATGATGGGCACTTTGTTGCGCCTATGATTCCCGACGGCCGTCGGGAATCATGACCGTCATTCATCACCGGGTCCTTCCGCCGTCGACGAAGGGGATGAATCGCGCGGCTGGGCTGCCGGCTGGAGCACGCGCCGCACCTCCGGGTCTTTCAGATTCGGCGCCGGGAGTTTCGCGAGGACGGCGTTGAACCGTTTTCGCGCCGCGATGACCTCGGGGTTCTTCGATTGCGTGACGGTCTTGTATCCCTTTTCGGCCCGGGTGTCGCCGCAGTCGTAGAATTGGCCGGCGCCGTCGAGCAGCCAGCGTTTGTCGCGGAGCATCCGCTTGTCCTCAAGATACGAAAAAATCCACTCCCGGCCCTTGAACGGCTGGCCGGCCAGCAGCGGAGCGAAGCTGTGCCCGTCGAGCGCGTAATCCTCCGGCAGGGAAATGCCCGCCAGGCCCGCGACGGTCGGCAGGACGTCGGAGAAATCCACCAGTTTGTCGGACTCGCCGATGGGCTTGACCAGCCCCGGCCCGTTCACAATCATCGGCACGCGCTGCCCCCGTTCCTGCACCACCTGCCCCTTTCCGTAGTCCCCCGTGGCGTTGTCCCCCGTGAACAGCAACACCGTGTTGTCGCGAATGCCGAGTCGGTCCAACTGGCCGACGATCCGGCCGACGATGTGGTCGATGTAAGCCACGTTGGCTTCCAGCGTCGGCTTGCTCCTGCCCGCGATGCGCTTCCCGTCGGGCCCGACGTTCGGCGTGGGCAGGTAGCCGTCGCGGTTGCGCTCGAAATCCCACGAGGTATGGGGCAGCACCATCGGATAGTACAGGAAGAACGGTTCATCCCGGTGGCGCGCCATGAAATCGTTCGCGAAATCGGCGAACAGCTCCGGCGCGTAATCGTCGGGTCCGGTCTTGACGAGCTTGCCGTCATGGACAATGGCCGGGTGCCAGTGGCGCGAAGGCCGGCCGGGGAGCGTCATTCCTTCCTTCTCGACCGGCCCGTCAAACTCCGGCAGCAACGTCTTGCACA
>JACQHI010000463.1 GCA_016199105.1 Lentisphaerota bacterium
ATGGCGCTCCGGAGCGCCATCAACCGTGAACCCTCCGAAAGCACTACGCTAGGGCTTCGCGGGAAGAAGCGGGGCCGTGTCAACGCCCTGATCTTTCAGTTTTTTCTCCACGGCCTTGTTTTTCGGGTCCTGGGACAGGCTCTGTTTCCAGAAGCGGACGGCCTCGTCCCGGTCGCCGAGCGCGAAAAGCACATCGCCGAGATGCTCAAGGATGGTCGGATCCCCCGGCATCAGGCTTTGCGCGTTGGACAGCTCGTCGAGAGCCGCGTCGAGGTCTCCCTGCTTGTATAAAATCCAGCCCAGGGTATCGATGAAAGCGGGATTGCCGGGCTCCTGCGCGAGCGCCTTCCCGATGTAGGCCATGGCCTTGTCGAGCAGGATGCCCTTTTCCGCCCAACTGTAGGCCAGGTAATTGCGCGGCTCGGGATTTTCGGGATCGAGCGAAATGGCCTTTTCGAACAGCGTCTCGGCCTTGTCCCAGGCGCCGTCGCGTTCGCAGGCGGCGCCGAAATTGAAGTAGAAGGCGGAATCCAGCAGAATCCGCTCGTCCGGTTTGCGGCGGAGCAGAGTCTCGGCTTTTTCAAAGGCCTTCACGGCCTCGTGGAAGCGTTCCGCGCGAAGGTTCAGAAGGCCGAGAAAATAAAAACCCCGGGGATTATCCCGCATGAGCGCGTCCGCCTGTTGAACGACGGCAAAGGCCTCGTCCGTTTTTTTCTGGCTGACATACAGGAAGGCCAGTTTGAAATAGGCTTCCAGCAGGGAGGGGTCCATTTCCAGGGCCGTGCGGTACAGCTCGGCGGCTCGTTCCGGCAACTGGCTGAGCTGGGCCGCCGCGGCATAAGACATGTAAAAATCGGCGGTGGGCAGCCGCCCCGATTTCTCCTCCACGGTCTCCTCGATTTTTTCGAAGAGCGACAGGGCCTCCCGTCCTTTGGATTTCGACAGATAAACTTGGGCCAGGAACTCCTGCAGTTCCATCGCCTGCGGCAGGCGCTCGACGCCGTCGCGCAGGGTTTGAAGGGCGGCTTCGGGGCGGGTATCCATCTGCAACAGGGCCAGCTTCAGGAAGACCATGGGATTGGGATTGTCGCTCCGTCTGGCCAACTCATAACTTTCGATGGCCTGGGGAATATCACCCGTTTTTTCGTACAATTCGCCGAGATAATAGTGAACTTCAAAATGGCGGGGCGCGAGTTGAGAAATGGTTTTCAGGGTTTCAATGGCCTGATTCTTGCGGTTGAGGGCGAGGTAAGTGAAGGCCAGCTTTCGCTTGACGTCCAACTGGTCCGGCTTTTCCTTGTCGAGCCGTTCGAAGCATTCCAGCGCCTGGTCGAATTGGCGGGCTTGAAGGTGAAGCTCGCCCCGTCGTTGAAGATAGGTCAGGGAGAGCTCGTCGAAGGGTTCGACCTGCGCCTGGGTGTAATACTCGATGGCTTTCCGGCGATAGTCCGAGAGCTCGGGCTCCTGGCTGGCGCGCATGAGATCGTAATGGAAATCGCCGAGAATGCGGAGGAGGGCGACCGTGGCGGAGACTTTTTCGATGGCCGTTTCCAGCGTCCGGATGGCCTTGGCGTTTTCCTTTTGCTCCGAATACACCGTGGCAAGGGACAGATAGCCGTCGATGGAAGAGGGCGCCAGCGCGATCGCCTCCTGGAAAGCCCGCTCCGCCTCGGGAAAGCGCTTGGCGGTCTGGTAAATGCGCCCGATCCAGAGACGAGGCTCCGCTTGTTCGGGGTTGTTCCGGCAGGCGGTTCGAAGGGTTTTAACGGCCGAATCCATCTGGCCCTGTTTCCATAACAGGGCGGCCGCGGAAAGATACAGACGCACATTGGTCGGTTGGAGCTTCGCCGCCTCCAGGTAGTCGTCAATGGCGCCCGGATCGCCCAGTTCCTCGCGCAGCGCGCCAAAACCGTAATACGTGAGGGCCGCCGCCAGCACGGCCGGGTCGATGGAGACAGTCTCTTTTGTCCGCGGCGGACCCACGCTTGCCCCGCCGGCGGCGGGATCCCTCGCGGGACCCCCAGTCCGGCAACCCGCCAGGCACACCGCCATCACTACCGGCAGAACGATGAGTGCGTGCCTCACAGTCACAACGGACCCTCGGCGTTAC
Organism: Lentisphaerota bacterium; assembly: GCA_016199105.1. Lineage (GTDB taxonomy): Bacteria > Verrucomicrobiota > Kiritimatiellia > JAAZAB01 > JAAZAB01 > JACQHI01. The sequence goes on from JACQHI010000463.1 coordinate 2,111, forward strand.
TTGTTGATGTTCTTGTGCCGATTAGCCTTGGAGCGCTTTCTGCGCTTGTGCTTCGACATCTTCTTCTTGCGCCATTTTTTCAGCGAACCCATGATGTCTCCTTTTGGCTCGGACCTGCCGTGTTCCAGGCATGGTTCAAACTCGGAGTATGTGCCGCGCTACGAGCGGCACACTTGGCGCCACTCGTAGCGTGGCGCCTACTGTTTTGAACCATGCCGTTTTTCCCGAATCACAAAACCACTTTGTTCAAGGGAATCTCTATAATGCCTTCGGCGCCCGCGTTTTTCAACTTCGGAATGATCTCCCGGACGACTTGTTCCTCCACAACCGACTCGATGGCCACCCAGCCGCCGGCGCTGAGCCGGTTGATTGTCGGCGCGTGCAGGGCCGGGAGGATGGCAGCGATCGCCTGCACCCGGTTTTCCATGGCATTCATCTTCAGCAGCACCTTGGTTTCGGCTGCCAGGGCGCCTTGGAGCAGCAATGCGATCTGTTTGATCTTGGCCTGCTTCGAAGGCTCGGCCCAGGCGGTCTTGTTGGCGATGAATTTCGTGGTGGATTCGAGGACGGTATCCACGATGCGCAGATTGTGGGCGCGGAGCGAGGAGCCGGTTTCCGTCAATTCCACGATGGCGTCCACGAGTTCGGGCGCCTTGACTTCCGTGGCGCCCCAGGAGAATTCCACTTCGGCGCGGATGCCCCGTTGATCGAGAAACCGCTTCGTCAACCCGACCGCCTCCGTGGCGATGCGTTTGCCCTGGAGATCCTGGATGGCCTTGATGGGGGAATCGTTCGGCACGGCCACCACCCAGCGCACGGGGCGGAGCCCCTGTTTGGCATAAATCAGGTCCGCGATTTCCACCACGTCCGATCCGTTTTCGACGATCCAGTCATAGCCCGTGATGCCGGCATCCAGCATCCCGTGCTCGACATAACGGCTGATTTCCTGTGCCCGAATCAGGCGCGCATCGATGTCCGGATCGTCGATGGTCGGGATGTAGGACCTGGAGCCCACGGAGAGGTTGAATCCTGCCTTCTTCATCAGGAGGAATGTGGCCTCCTGCAGGCTTCCCTTGGGCAATCCGAGCACGAATTTGGCCATGTCAGAATTTCCTTCTTGTCCGCCATGGCTCTTTAGCGACGGCGGAGTGGTTCCACGCGATGCCGAAAACGGGACAGTTGTAACAGAACCCGCACCGGCGTGGCAAGCGTCGATTCACGCCTGTCAAATCACGCCGATTCACGTTGATTCGCTGTCAACGGGAATGAGCAACGCCCAACGTCCACGTGAGTGGCGCCACGTGAGTCACGTGGCACGTGCCAACGTGGTCACGCGATTGCCACACCGTGGCTCACGCCAACACCCAAGTAAGATAAACCGTTCGCTCCGTTCTGCGCTCGAACTTCGTAGCATTGGTTGTTGGGCGTTGAATATCTTTGCAGGCCTAATAATTATGACTGCTGTTCAAGGCAGAAGCGCCGGAGGGGGCACGCGCCGCAACGGGGCCGGGTGGGACGGCACACTGCGCGGCCGTGGCGAATCAGAAGAAGGTGCATGGCCAGAAGTTGCCCCGGAGGAATCAGACTTTCGAGGATTTCATGAACGCGATCGAGCGGCGTATGGGAGGGACAAGTCCAGCCGAGCCTCCGGCTGATCCGGGCCACGTGCGTATCCACCGGCATGACCGGACGGCGGAACGAAAAAAGCAGGAGACAGCAGGCGGTTTTCATGCCGACGCCGGGCAAGCGGGTCAGCCATTCCAGGGCTTCCCGGTCGTTCAACTCGCGGAGATTCCGGAGCGTCAGGCGCCCGTTGCGTCGGATGATCTCCCTGAAAACCTGCTTGAGCCGGAGGGCCTTGAGGTTGGCCAAACCGCCGCTGCGAATGGCGTCGGCGATGGAGCGGGGCGAGGCCTTGACGAGCCGGGCCCAGCGTGGAAAACGGCGGCGAAGATTCAGGTAGGCGCGTCCCGAATTACGGTCGGAGGTGTTTTGCGACAGAATGGTTCTGACTAAAACGTCCAGCGGGCGCAAGGCGCCGGAAAGCCGCGCCGGCCCGTACGCTCGGTTTAAGGCCCGGAAAATGCCTCCGACATCGGCGTGGCGGCCGGCGGTCATGGGCGAATTCGCGTGTGGCGGCCTTCGAGCCGGACCCGGCCTTCCGCGATGAGTTGCAGGGCTTCCGGGAACGCCAGGTGTTCCTGCTCCTGAATGCGGTGATGGAGGCTTTCCGGCGTGTCCGACTCCAGGATGGGAACGGTTTTTTGAAGGATGATCGGTCCGGTATCCATGCCCGCGTCCACAAAATGGACCGTGCAGCCGGTGACCTTGGCGCCGTAGTCGAGCGCCTGTTTCCAGGACTCCATGCCGGGGAAGGCGGGGAGCAGGGAAGGATGGATGTTCACGATGCGGCCGGCGAAGGTTGTCAGAAGGCCCTGTTTGAGCATGCGCATGAAGCCGGCCAGCACGACAACGTCGGTCCCGTGCCGGCGCAACCGGTCGAGGACGCGTTGTTCCCCGGCGCCGTCGAGTTTCGTCTTGAAGGGCGAAGCGTCCACGAATTCGGCGGGACTGCCGGCTTGGCGCGCGCGTTCGAGAATGAGCGCGTCGGACACGTCGGAGAGCACGCACGCCACCCGGACGTTCAGGCGCCCGGCGCGAATCGCGTCCAGGATGGCCTGGAAATTGCTCCCTTTCCCGGAGCCCAGGACGGCGATGGAGAGAGGCGGGGTTGTTTTCATGGCATTGTATTTTCGACGCCGGTTTGAAACGTATCATGCCCGGCCGCGGCCGACAAGGCGACAATACGGGATGTCACTGCGGGAATGGGAAGACAAAGGCAAAGATTACGGTAAAGACAAAGGGAAGTGCGCCGCTTTCGCCATCTAATTCTTTGCCGTAATCTTTACCACGTGAGTGGCGTTGCCATCGCGTGATGAGTGACCGCGTTGGGCGCGGAACGCGACCTCACGCGGCAACGTGGCTCACGCCATAATCTACTCAGGCCGGGACCGCTATGGACGGGAAGCCTGCCGTGTAGCCGGCCTTGACTTCGACGGGCCTGGCGATAGATTGACCCTCAACGCCGCACGCGGGCGATTAGCTCAATTGGCAGACCTGCCCGCAGTGCTGCGCAAGTGCGTCAGCACAGCGCTGCAGGCGGGGCGCCACCCTTACACCTGCCCGTCCGCCGCGGCGGACTGCGCGAAGCGCTTCGCACAGCGCTACAGGCGGGCGGTGGATGAAGGTCAGGTGAATCGGGGTTGTAAAAAGCTGGATTGGACGGATGGCCGGGCGATTAGCTCAATTGGCAGAGCGCCACCTTTACACGGTGGATGTTACAGGTTCGAGTCCTGTATCGCCCACCATCCGTCCAGGGAAGGGTTGTTTTTACATGGCCTTCGCATACACCTATGTCCTCCTGTGCGGGGACGGCGAGTGGTATATCGGGTCCACGCCCGATATGCGCCGTCGGATGCGTGAGCATGAGGCGGGGCAGGTGTCCGCCACCTCTACGCGCCGCCCCCTGAAACTTGTGTATTACGAGGCCTGTCGTTCGCTCGGTGCCGCCCGGGAACGCGAGAAACAATTGAAGACGGGTTACGGGCGGGGCTATCTGAACAAGCGGCTGGCTTTCGAAAAAGCGTGTTACCTGTCCTCCTGAATGCGCAGCTTTCGGGGGACAGGTTCGAGTCCTGTTTTTTCAACCGTTGAACCGCTGAACCCTGGCCGATCCCGCGACACGCGGGACAAGCGCTCGGGCAGGCCGTGAACCCGACAACCTGTGTGGTTACGCCGGTTTGCCGGGAAAGAAACGCACACTGTAAAGGCCGAGTGCCAGAAGAACGGCCGTGCCGGTCAGAAAGAAAAAGTGGTACTGCCCGAATTCGAACGGGCCGACGGATGCCGACAGGTCGCGGAAAAACCGCAGGACGGGCACGGAGAGCAGGGCAAAAAGCATGTTGGCGCCGGCGTTGGCCAGGTTGAACACCATGAAATAGGCCTGGCGTCCGCCGGCGGCGGGCAGAACGGAAAATCGGGCGGACGTTATGGCGATGCCCCAGGCGCCTTCCACGAGCCCACAAATCGCATAGCCGGCAAAGAGCGGCCAGAGATTGTCCGGCCGGCTGAAGATGAAGCCCGCGAAAAAAAGGGCGTAGAGGATCGTGGCGCCGACGATGATTTTTCGGCTGCCATGCCGGTCAATATAGCGGCCGGAATACCGGACGGTAAAGATCTTGATAATGCCATAGGCGGTCAGGGTCAGGGCGATAAGCAGCGGGTTCATCCGGAGGATGCTCAGGGTGATGACCTGGTAATAGGGGGCGAGAAAATAGAACGGAAAATTGAACAGCAGCACGCCAAGGGTCAATCGCACGAACGGACGGTTTTTCAAAATGGCCAGGAGGTCGTTTCGTGTGGTCTTGCTGACGGCCGAAATCACGGGCAACGTCACCCGGCGGAGCGGGATGGCGGCGAAAATGCCGACGGCCGCTCCGGCGCTCAGGATGGCGGCCAGGCCCATGACATTGGTGATTTTGAAACACTGGGCCGCGAGACCGACGCTCAGCATGGCGGCCATGCCCGAGGCGCTCACCACCTGAATCTGGCGTCCCAAAAAGCGGCCGCGGAGCGGCTCCGGGATGGTGGAGGCCTGCCATTCGCTGACCATGGGCGCCGTCAACTGGGGCGCCGCCATGGTGAAGAAAATGACGGAGAGCAGGACGGGAATGCGCAGCGGCGTCGGCAGGAAAGGGATCGTGAACAGGGCCAGGGCAAAGATCGCCGGCTCCACGAACAGCAGGATCAATACAAATTTTTTCTTGTCGCGGATTCGGTAATTCAAGGCCACGCTCAGCACCTGGAAGAGCACGGTGGCGCTGGCGGCGGAGGCCAGAAAACCCATCGCCTCCCTGGGGAGGCCGAGCGCGAGGACGAAGGCCACAAAGATGAATCCGCCCGGGGCGCACACCACATCGTAAATATTACGGGCGGCGCCGTTGAGGACGTAGGACGACAGGGAGGTTCGTGTCTGGTGCTTGCTGAGCCCGGTGTCTGGCGGCTGGTCTGCGTTCATCGAAATTCCGTCCGAAAAGCCGCCACCATAGGAGAAGGGGCGGGGGTTGTCAATGAGGGGGCGAATGGTGGGGCGAATGGTTGTCAATATTTACGATTTGAACCTGACCAAACGATGTCGTATGCTGCTTTCCCATGAAAACGACAATACATATTTGCTCGGCGCTATCATTAGTCGCGTTCGCAGCATTGTTCTGCTGCCCGTCCGCAAATGCTCATACCTTCCAGTGGGTAAAACAAATGGGGGGGCCCAACGGCGAATTTCCCCGTTCCATAGGATTGGATGCCCTTGGAAATGTTTATACGCTGGGATTTTTTTTGGGTACCGTTGACTTCGATCCGGGCTCGGGCACAACCAATTTAACCAGCGCAGGAGGCACCGATATTTTTATAAGCAAGTTGGATGTATCGGGCAATTTCGTCTGGGCGAAAGCCATAGGAGGGACAAGCGATGAAACCGCTTATTCCGTTGAGGTGGATGCTGCCGGAAACATCTATGCCACGGGCTCTTTTAAAGCGACTGTTGATTTTGACCCGGGTCCCGGAATTTATAATTTAAGCAGCGCGGGACAAGATGTTTTCGTCAGCAAACTGGATGCCTCGGGCAATCTCGTGTGGGCAAAAAGCATGCAGGGAACAAGTAATGCGGCGGGTGAGGGCGTCTCCATTGCCTTGGATGCCTCGGGCAATATCCATACGACGGGTTATTTTAAAGATACTGTTGACTTCGATCCAGGCTCGGGCGCAACCAATTTAACCGCTGGAAGCGCCGGCGATGTTTTCGTCAGCAAGTTGGACGCCTCGGGTAATTTCGTTTGGGCAAAAAAAATGGGAGGAACCGCCGCCGACAAGGGGACTTCCATTAAAACGGACGCCTCTGGAAATGTTTGTATTGCCGGAATTTTTCAAACGGTTGGCGACTTCGATCCGGGGGCGGGCGTTTCCAATTTAACCAGCGCAGGACAATTCGATATTTTCATCAGCAAACTGGATGCCTCGGGCAATCTCGTGTGGGCAAAAAGTTTTGGAGGAACCAATAGCGATTATGGCAATGCCCTGTCAATAGACGCTTCGGGAAATATTTACACAGCAGGACAGTATTTCTCAATAGTTGATTTTGACCCGAGTTCCGGGACTTACACGATGACCAGCGCGGGCACATGGGACATTTATATCAACAAATTAGACGCTTCGGGAAATTTTGTCTGGGCAAAAAGCATGGGCGGCTCGCTGGGCGATGAGGGCTTTGGCTTGTTTGCCGATGCGGCAGGATACATTTATGCCGCGGGAAAATACAGGGATACCGCTGATTTCGATCCTGGGGCGGGCCTATACAATTTAACCAGTATGGGGGATTATGATATTTACATCGGCAAATATGACCCTTGGGGTAATTTGGTATGGGCCGAAAGCATGGGAGACTCCACTGTGGATTATGCTTATTCCATTATTGCGGATACTTCAGGAAATATTTATACGGTTGGAACTTTCGATGGTACGATTGATTTTGTCCCGGGTTCAGGCGTGTCCACTTTAACCAGCGGTGGGCAGGGGGATGTTTTTGTGCATAAAATGAGCCAGAGCATCACCAACGAGCATCCCGGCAACGACTATGACGGGGATGGGGTCAGCGATCTGGCGATCATGGACGGGATCAACGGGAAATGGTACATCGAGTCCGTCTCGGGCTCGATCATCGCGTTTGGAACGTCCTGGGGCTGGTCCGGCGCCCTGCCGGTGCCGGGCGACTACAACGGCGACGGCGTCAACGATCTGGCGGTGTTCGACAACAACACGGGCTTGTGGTTCGTGCTCTCGGCAGACGGGCAGACGTTGATCGCCTGGGCCGTGGGCTGGGGCTGGCCGGGGGCGGTGCCGGTGCCTGGGGATTATGACGGAGACGGCACGTCCGACTTTGCCTTATTCGACAGCAACACGGGGAGTTGGTTTGTGCTCTCGGCGGATCAGGCCACGATTCTGGTCTGGGCTGTGGGCTGGGGCTGGCCCGGCGCTGCGCCGGTGCCCGGGGATTATAACGGAGACGGTGAGTCCGACTTTGCCGTATTGGACACGCCCTCGGGCAACTGGTTCGTGCTGGCCTCGGACCGGGCCACGATTCTGGCGTGGGCCCGGAGTTGGGGCTGGAACGGCGCGATTTCCGTGCCCGGCGATTATAACGGAGGCGGCAAGTCCGATTTTGCCGTGTTCGACAGTCCGTCGGGCAACTGGTTCATTTTGGCTTCGGATCAGGCCACGATTCTGGCCTGGGCTGTGGCATGGGGCTGGCCGGGGGCGGTGCCGGTGCCGGGCGATTATGACGGCGATGGTGTCAGCGACCTGGCTGTGTTCGATTCGAACACGGGCTTCTGGTACGTGCGCACGCTCAGCGGCACTCAACTGGCCTGGGCGGTGCCCTGGGGCTGGCCCGGCGCGGTTCCGTCCGGCGGACGAGACTGAGATGCGTTGAATAGCGAGGGGAGCGGCGATCCGATCCCCTCGCTATTTGCTTGCCAAGGGCGCACTCTCTCCCGCAACGTTGTGCGCAGCACGGCGCAGGTATCCATCGGTTCTCGGTATGCTCGCCACGCGCATCGCATGGTCGCGACGCTGTCTGAATCTTATAGGGCGCGAGCCATTCGACAGGCTCGTGGCCCTGAGCGGAGTCGAAGGGCTTGCTTGTCGCCGTTGCGCATTTCCTCGCTTCCCCAATGATTTGGCGCTGGGTGCTCAGTGTTCGGTGTTCTGTTGAGGGAGTCAACCGCAGTCGAGGGGAGGCGGGAGAGACCCTCCATCATCTCTTCATGGCCACAGTGAAGGGCTACATCAAAAACGACGTGTACGCGACATATCGCGAGCGCTATCCGAGCAGGAACGCCGTTGGACCGTCGCTGAGGCGCCCGCCGAGTACGGTGCGCCGCAAGAATTCCTGCCTCCCGGCTGGCCCTCGCACACTGAACACCGAACACTGGACACCTCCCCTGAGTAGTTACCATTTTTCTTGTACAAACCGTGTCGGCTTCCTATGGTTTTCGTTTTAAGGAAGGATCCATCGCCATGCCCAAAAACGTCATTGTGGCCCAGTCCGGCGGCCCGTCGCCGGTCATCAACAATTCCCTGCGCGGCGTCATCGAACGCTGCCAGGCGTATCCCTCCGATTTCGGGCGGATTTACGCCGGCTGGCACGGCATCGAAGGCGTGCTGAAGGAGGACTTGCTGGATCTTTCCGCGCAGGCGGAACAGGAAATCCGCCTGCTCGCGACCACGCCGGCCGCCGGCTCCATCGGGACCTGCCGTTACAAGATGAAGGAAAAGCAGGCACGCGATTTCGCGCGGGTCGTGGACGTGCTCAAAGCCCATGACATCGGCTGGTTCTTCTACATCGGCGGGAACGATTCCATGGACACCGCCCACAAGATCAGCCGCCTGGCGAAGGACAAGGGGCTGGACCTTGTGGCCACCGGCGTTCCGAAAACGATCGACAACGACGTGGGCGACTCGGCATTCAAGCTGATCGACCATACGCCGGGCTATGGCTCCGTGGCCCGCTACTGGGCTTGCCTGGTGCAGAACGCCAACGAGGAGAACGCGGGGTCGTGCCCGGCGGATCCAGTGCTGGTGCTGCAGGTGATGGGCCGGAAAATCGGGTATATTCCCGCCGCCGCGCGCCTGGCGGACCCGCGCCGCGAACTGCCGCTCCAGATTTACATGCCGGAATCCGGGCTGACGATGGAGCAGTTGCTGGATAACGTGAACGACCAACTCAAGCGGAGCGGGCGTTGCATTGTGGTGGTGAGCGAGGGGTTCGACGTGGGCCGCGTGGGGGAGCGCCATGATTCCTTCGGGCACGTGGAATTTGGCGCCAGCGAGAGCACGGCCCAGCAGGTGGTAGTGAATGTCCTGAATGCCCGGGGACTGGCCGCCCGCGGGGCGGCCCGGGGGCAGGTGTCCGGCACCGATCAGCGCTCCATGATGCTCTACGCTTCCACGGTTGATCTGGATGAAGCGTATGAAGTGGGGGCCCATGCGGTGGAAATCGCCCGACGGAACGGCAACGGCTGGATGTCCACCCTCCTGCGGAAGCCGGGCAGGCGCTATGGCATCCGCTACGACAAAGCGCCCCTGGAGCAGGTGGCCAACAGCGAACGGACCTTTCCCCAGGCGTGGCTGGCGCCCAACCGGATGGACGTGACGGACGATTTTCTGACCTACGCGCAACCGCTCATCGGGACGAAATGGGTGAAGGTCCCCCTGGAGAACGGGCTTCAACGCTATGCGCGTTTCAAACCCGTCTTCGCTGAGAAGCGCTGCGGCCCCTATGTGCCGGAGGCCTTCGAGAAGAAGTAACCGCTCAGGAAGCATCCCGGGGCGGGATGCCTCCTGATATACTTCCACAGTATCTGCCGGGCTATGACCGGCAGGATTCCTCCTCCTGTCCTTAAATCCCTATTGCATCGGGGGCCGTTGCGTCCTATAGTGCGGGTTTCGGTTGTTAGGCGGTTATAGGCACGGGTGGCGGAATGGCAGACGCGTTAGTTTGAGGGGCTAATGGCAGCAATGCTGTGCGGGTTCAAGTCCCGCCCCGTGCACCCCATCCGAAAAAGACTATGAGCGCAACATCCCATGCGGGTGGTGGAGCGGGTTCGCCGCGGTGGCGGATCGTGACGGCGGGGCTTCTGGGGCTCTGGTTGACGGGGTGCACGTCGTACCGTTTCACGACCACCTTGGAGGCGCAGGGGAAGTCGGTTCCGGGCTTGGAGCCGGTCCGGTTTACCATTGTGTCGGTAATCTTTGTCACGAACGCCGTGCCATCCGGGGCCATCAACACGTTCGGGTCGTTATCCGTCACGGATCGCGAGTTGGGCGAGCGCCTGATGGCCACGGCGATACAATGCTATCCCACGCTCTTCACGAGGGACGCCGACGCCGTGCCGTTGAAGGTGATGGTGGAAAAAACGTCCTCCTCGAGTTTGATGGGGGTGGACGGCTGTGTCTCCTGTCTGACGCTGACGATCGTTCCGTTGCGTGAAACGCGCGTGGACGAGTTCCGTATCCAGGTTGCGTGCGAAGTTGCCGGGCCTTCCGCCGTCGCCAAGGCTATGGAGGACCAACCGGAGTTCATGAAAGCGGTGGGCGCGCCGGTCCAATTCACACGCAAGGACATGGGCTGGATTTCGTTCTTCCCGTTGGGTTTGATCCCGTTCCCCGGCCATTCGGATGTGCGGCGGGTGGTGGGAGTGGGGGACGAGGCCGTCCACCGGGCCAGCGGCCAGCTCACCCTGCAATCCTGCGTGGAAGCCATCGTGCAGAGTCTCCGGCGCGTGGATAAGACCCAGTGGGAACAGATTCGCCGGCAGACCGCGCCTCCCGACAGCCGATAGACGCGGCGCCCTCGCCGCCTCTACTCTACGCAATAGCCCGATTATCCCGTTGACAACCGGGTGTCCTATAGGCAAGATAAGTCGCATATTCGGTTATTATTCTTTCATGGGCTGCCGAAGAGGGATGTATGAGTCGTATGCGGAATTTGATGGGCGCGTCGGTGTTGATTCTGTCCCTGTTTCAGGGGGTGGTGGGGCATGCGGCGACGCGATCCTGGATCGTGGGGGCGGGTCTCTGGTCCACCCCCGGCAATTGGAGTGGGGGGCTGATTCCAGCGGTGGGCGATGACGTGCTCATCACCAATGCCGGCGCTTACGTGGAGGCGATGCCCTCAACGCCCACGCTCAATTCGCTGACCTTGGGCGGGAACACCAATCCCGGGTTCGCCAGGCTGGTGTTCACCAATTGGGACAATCTCCTGGCGACCACCGTCAATATCCTGTCCAATGGCTATGTGACCGTGCTCACCAATTCTTTCACGGGGGGGGGTGTTTCCAATCGCGTTTTTTTCTATTGTTCGAATTTGACGGTGTATCCCTATGGCCAGATTAACGTGGACGGTCTGGGCTACATGGGAGGAGCTGCCAGTTCCGGCAACGGTCCTGGCGGCGGGCAGAGGCTCGCCGATTCAGCGGCGGGTGGCGGCGCCGGTGGAACGGGGGGAGACGGCGGAGATCTTGGGGGACCCAGCGCCGGCGGTGCGGCTAACGGCAACCTCACCGCGCCCGAGACTCCGGGCAGTGGGGGCGGGGGTGTTACGGGAGGAAAGGGCGGCGCGGGAGGGGGCGTCATTCGCATCCAGGCCGGCGGGACCGTGACTGTGGATGGCGCGATTTCGGCTAAAGGACTGGCGGGGGAGATGGGCACGGCGGGTGGGGGCGGTGGATCGGGAGGCGCCATTTGGATCGTTTGCAACGCCTTTGCGGGGTCCGACGGAATGATTCAGGCTCTGGGCGGGACGGGCGCCGGCCTGGCGGGCGCCGGCGGCGGCGGACGAATCGCCGTTACTTATAATACACTGGTTCAGAGCGCATTGCCTAAACCCGGCATTAGGGTTCGAGCCAATCCCGGATCTTTTACCGCCGCCGGCACCGGCCTGAAGCCTGCGGGGCAGGGGACGATTTATTTTCCGGACACCGCCGGCTTGAATGCGCAGGCCTTGCCCTCCGGCAATCTAAACATTCCGGCTTTTACCAACTTGAGTGTGAACAATCTTTTGATGACGAATGTCTGGTTGACCGTGTCCGCGCCGACGTTCTCTCTGCGGGTGACCAATACCTTCTTGATTAGCGGTTTCAACACGTCTCTGCAACTCAGCAATGCGGTGATTCATTGCGGCGGAAATCTCACCCTCTCCAACGGCGGCTCTCTTTATATATACGCGGGGCCGTCCACTCTGTTCGGCTCGAATTATGGCGCGCTGGTCAGCGTGACGGGCGATCTGCAATTGGTCAACAACGCGTGGATTTATCCGGTGTCCCATCCGACGAACAACGGGTCGGTTTTGTTCCGCGCGAGAAACGTCAACATCGCATCCGCCACCAGCGGTTTTAATGCCGATGCCGCGGGCTATCGGGGCGGAGTGGGGAACAATGCGGGCGCGACCAATGGGTTTGGCCCGGGTAATGGCAAAGCCAATTCGATTGCGGCCGGCGGCGGGGGCGGCGGCGGCTATGGCGGCGCGGGCGGCAACGGGAACAATGGCACCCGCGGCTCGGTCTATGGATCCCTGTCGCAACCGATGGAGGCGGGAAGCGGCGGCGGCGCCATGACCAATATCGGCGGTTTGGGCGGCAATGGGGGCGGCTTGATCTGGGTGGAGTCCAGGGACCAGTTGAGTCTCAGCGGCGTGATGCGCGCGGATGGGGGCAGCAACACGATGGGGGGCGGCGGGTCGGGCGGTGGGATTTATGCGCGGTGCAAGACATTTCAACGCAACGCCGGGTATTATCTAAGCGCGCGAGGCGGGGCGTCCACCAACGGCTGGATTCACGGCGGCGGCGGCGGCGGGCGCATTGCCGTCTGGCGGGCGTATGACACCCTTGGCGGCCCGCCCACTTCCAATGCTGTGACGCCCGGAATCGGCTATAACACGGGCGTCGTCGGGACGGTTTATTGGGGCGACCTGCCGGATTCCGGTGTGGCCCCCTTGCTGTTGATTCGGGCGGTTCCGTCGGGGGTGAACACGAGCGCGACGTTGTCCGTCTGGAACAGGCTTCCGGGTGCGGGCCCGATGGGCTACACGCTGAGCGCCAATGTCGCCTGGCTCTCCCTCTCGAGCGTATCGGGAACGAGCAGCGGGGAGACCAACCTGGTGACGGCTACCTTCCTGGGTTCGGCCTTGAGCGATGGTTCCTATTCGGGGTTGATCAGCATGGTCACGTCCGAGGGATTCGAGCGCTTTATCCCTCTTAAATTCTTTGTCGGTTCGTTGCTGGGCATCGCGGTGAATCCCACCAATGGCACATGGACAATCACGTCCGCGCCCACGGATTATGAGGGCGCAACGAACGGTGTCGGCAGTCTGCCGGCCACGGGTGTGCCGACGGGCATCTATACCGTCGCTTTCGGCGACATTCCGGAGTGGAACACCCCGGCGCCCCAGACGGTAACGGTCGGCAACTCCCTGACCATGGTGAACGGGCTTTATCAGCGTCAGACGGGGACTTTGAGCGTGGATGTCATGCCGGACACCGCGCGCTGGGGTTTTCTCTCGTATCCTTCGGATTACCTCGGAGTGCGATTCGGCACGGGGGATATTTGGAATGTGGCGGCGCCGATCGGGAGCTATACGCTGGCCTTCGCCCCGTTGCCGGGATATCTGGCACCCTCCAATATCACGTTGAATGTTGTCACGGGCCAAACGGCTCTTTTCCAGGGGATATACCCTCGCGCCATGGGACGCATGCGCATTGAGGTGATGCCGACGAACGCGCGTTGGGCGGTTTCGGCCAGTCCATTGGATTATACGGGGCCGCGGCAGGGAACGGGCAGTCTGGCGTCCGTCATATGTCCGACAGGGCCGTATGCGGTCGGTTTCCTGCCGTTGCCGGGCTATATCATGCCCGCGCCGGCCACCGGCACGGTAGCCCAGGGAACGGAAACGATTTTCTCGGGAACGTATTCCCGGTCGGGCGATACCGATGGCGACGGCTTGACCGACTTGGACGAGACGGATATTTACGGAACCGATCCCGCACGGGCCGATACCGACGGGGACGGGTTCAATGACGGACTGGAGGTGTTGTACGCAGCCGATCCGCTGAATTCGGCCGTTTTCCCGATCGGCGACTTGGCGGTTCTCCTGCCGGACGGGACCCGTCCTGGAAAAGCCGGAAAATGGGTGGATGTGGTCTGGACGGGAGCGGTCGCCCTTGGGCAGGCCAAATTGATGCTGCATAACGGGACGAACGCCTGGCTGTTGGCGGATCGCCTTCCCAGCCCGCAGGTTGCCATGTACTACGGCGTGTTTTTGCCCGAGGTGCCGCCCACGGTGGCAGGGGGGGGTGCGTCGGCAACAACCGGCTTGTATCGGATCAGCGTACAGGCACTGGGGACGGCGGCGGTGGCGGGGACGGGCGTGGTGCCGTGCGGGGTCTCCCAGCCTTTTGTCGTGGCGCCGGATGTGAGCGGCGATTATGACGGCGACGGTCGCGCCGATCTGGGCGTTTATTTCCCGCCCTGGGGCATGTGGTATCTGGCCGATCTTTACGGGGGTTGGCTGTCCGCCGTGCAGTTCGGATGGAACGGGCCCTATCCGATCCCGGCCGACTATGACGGCGACGGCATAACGGATCTGGCGGTCTATTACCCACCCACGGCCGTCTGGTATCTGCTGGGATCGTCCGCCGGCTTCATGAGAGCGCAATTCGGCTGGAATGAGACCGTGCCCGTACGGGGCGATTTCGACGGGGACGGCCTGTATGATTTGGCCATCTATCACGAACCGTCCTCCCAATGGTTCATTGTCTCCTTGCGGGGATATCCCATCCTGTGGAGCGAACCGTTTGGCGGAATCGGCTACATGCCGGTGTCGGGCGATTTCGACGGGGACGGCATCGCGGATCCGGGGGTCTATAATCCCGTCACCGGGGAGTGGTTCGCGCGGCGGGTGACCGGAGAAATCCTGTTGTGGGCGGTGCAGTTCGGCGGTGTGGACATGGATCCCGTGCCCGCCGATTACGATGGGGACGGCACAACCGATCTGGCTGTGTATAACCGGACCAGCGGCGACTGGCATCTCTCGCGGAGCAGCGACGACTCGGTCATGACCATGAATTTCGGATGGGACGGTCCCCGGCCCGTGGTGGCGGATTATGACGGGGACGGCCGCGCGGATGTGGCCGTGTTTTACGGGCCCCAGGGGCTGTGGTATGTGCAGATGAGCGCCTCGGGCTTTCTCCAGGTTCAGTTCGGCTGGAATGGAACCCAGTCGACGCTCCGGTAGATGGACCCGGTTGAAAAAACCCGGTCATTGTTTTTTCAAAGCTTGACGACGATGGCGTGGGCTGGTTACATCACGCCATGAAAACCTTCCTGGTCGTTGTCGTTGCCGTGAGCTTGGCCGCCGTGGCGCACGGGCAGACGATCAAAATTGCCACCTGCAGCCCGCTGTCCGGAGCCCAGGGAAGCCTGGGCGAGATGATCAAGCTCGGCGCCCAGGTGGCGGTCGAAGACCACCAGGCGGCCTTCGCCCAGGCCGGTTTTAAACTCGAACTGTCGCCCCAGGACGACCAGGCGTTGCCCGACGTGGGGGTGGCGGTGGCGAAGCGCCTCGTGAACGACCCGGAAATCCTGGGCGTCGTGGGCCATTTCAATTCGGGGGTCGCCATCCCGTCCTCGGAAGTGTACAAAGACGACAACCTCGTCATGGTGTCTCCGGCGAACACGAATCCCCGCGTCACGGAACGCCGGTATCCGAATGTCAATCGCGTGTGTGGGCGCGATGATGTGCAAGGACCCGTGGGGGCCGAGTTCGCGGTCGGGGAGTTGAAGGCGAAAAGTCTTTTCATCGTGAACGACAAGACCGCCTACGGCCAGGGCGTGGCCGAAGCTTTCCGTGACAAGGCCAAGATGATGGGCGTCCGCGTTGTCGGCTTTGTCGGCACGGAGGAGAAATCGAATTTCCAGTCGTTGATTCTCCAGATGAAAGTGCACAAGCCGGATCTGATTTATTTTGGCGGCATCTACGATCAAGGCGGACTGCTCATCAAACAGATGCGCGAGAAGGGCATCACGGGGCTGTTCATGGGGCCGGACGGGTTGGATTCTTCGGAGTTCGCGCACATCGCCCAGGAGGGTGCCAGGGGGGTGTACTATACGACCGTGGCCGGGCCCGTGGACCAATTTCCCGCCGCCGCGGAGTTCGTGCGATCGTTCGAGGCGAAGTTCAGGAAAAAACCGGAGTCGTTCGCTCTGTATGCGTACGACGCGGCGACCGTGATACTCGAAGCCCTGAAGCGCGTGACCCGGGATCAGCCGGGCCGGCGCCCCTCCCGCGAGGCGGTCTGCACGGCGGTCCGCGCGGTGTCGTGCAAAGGCATCACCGGCGTGATCGAATTCGACGACAAGGGCGATCGCAAGCTGTCCAATTATTACGTCATCCTGCTCAAAGACGGGACCTTTCCCGGCGCCGCCGTGAAAACGATCTCCTCCGCTCCGCTGGCGAGCGTGCCGCCGCCGTGACGTCTATCGACGGAGATGGCTCGGCACAGCCTCGCCCTCCAAGG
>JACQHI010000453.1 GCA_016199105.1 Lentisphaerota bacterium
AGCGCGTGAAGATGGGCGGAGGGACGGAAGGGATTGCGGATGAGCCAGTCCGAGAGGGTGTCGAGCCCCACAAGCCGCTGGATTTCGCTCCGGTGCCGGATCAGCCGGTCATGATCGATCCGCCCCAGCAGTTGGGACAGGCTCAATCGCCGGCTTTGCCGCCAGCGCCGGAGCGCGCCCGGCGACGCGGGGGCGGCTTGTTGCATCCAGCGCAGATGCGCCGCCATGGCGTCCAGCGTTCCGACGGGCCAGAGCCGCGCCTCCCAAAGCGTTTCGCCGGCGTGTTGTCCCCACAGCTCGTCCGGCGCGACGCCGTGGCGTGCCAGCCATTCGTCCACCGGCCGATTCAGGAACAAACAGCGGCCGGCGTCGCGCGCAGGTTCAGATCTCGTGAATTCGGGAGGGTCACACTCTGTGTGACCAAGGACTCCCGGGGAAAACCGGACACGCGGAGCGTGTCCCTCCCGGGTGGAAAAGACGGATGTGCCGGCGCCGCGCGCGCCCTTGAAATCGTCGTCGAGTCCGAAGAGGACGGCTGTCCATCGGTTCGTTCCCACCGGGAGAAACACGAGGCCTGTATTTTCCGCCAGGCGCAAGGGCGCCCGCATTTCATGCGGCAGCCCCACGAGGATGTTGTTGCCGGCGAGTTCGAGAGGGCCGTTGACGCGGCAGGCTTCGAGGAAGACCCCCGGGCCTGTCCGGATCTTCGCCGTTTCCACCATGGAATTATAGATGAACGCGCCGTCCACCATCGCGTCTCCATGGACCGTCGAGCAATGGCGATTGGCGAAGCCGTACTGCTGCGCGGTGGGGGTGAGGGTGGACATGTTGGCCAGCAATTCGCGGCTGGTCCCGATGTGAAAAAAATCGCAATGCGGCAGAACGCAGACGGAAAAGGGCATGCCGTGAATGGCCTTGAAGAACCGGACCAGCCGGCGTTCATGACGGGCATCGGCAATCCGGGCCCGCACGGCCCGGCAGTATTCCCGCGCGGACGGCTTGGCCAGCGCCATGGCGAATTCCTCGTACAGGTCCATGAGCGGACAGGCGCCGCGGAGAATGTCGTTCAGCAGGCCTTCGCCGAACCGCACCCGCTCTCCCGCCCGCCGGACCCCCGCGGAGGTCAGCACCGTTTCCACCGCCGTGGCGTGCAGATTGACGATGCCCGTGTCCACCAGAACCCGGCCGACGGAGTCAATGGCGCACTGTTCGCGGGCGGTCTTTCCGTCCGGCTTCTGCAGGAAATTCCGGACGGGCACGCGCTCGTGGGCGACCAGATCGCGGTCCGTCACATAAACGCCATGCCGCGAGCCGCGTTCCAACGTGCCGGGGCAGGCCACGCCCGTCACGCCCGGCGCCGTGAAGTCGAGGAGCGCCGGGTCGAAGGTCAGCAGCACGTCACCCGACACGATCAACACCTGCCCTTCCGCCGCCGGCCACTCCCCGGCGCGCGCCAGGATCAGGTCGAAGAGGGTGGTGGACGTGAGTCCCGTCGGAAGCGGAATGAAGGCCTTGCCCTGGGCGGCATAGGCGGGGACGCGGCGGCTGTCGCCGCCGGAGTGGCAGATGAGGATGCGCCGGTTCGCGAACAGGTCGCGGAGTCGGTGCGGGCCGCTCGCGTGTTGGTCGCGCGCGATCCGGACGGCCAGTTCATACAGCGCGTTGAGCGTGGCGCCGAACGAACCGACCCGGCGTCCCCGCGGATCGGGGATCACGTGGTAACAAGTCCCGTGATTCAAGAGGCCGCGGTCCAGCCGCCAGCGAAGCTGGGAGCGGTAGCCGCGGGCCTGGGCGGCATTGGCCGCCGTCAGCACAACATGATCGAAGCGGGCTTGAAGTCGCGACATGGGACGCATGCTATCAGGCGGGAGATCGAAAGACAAGGGATGAGGGCGAAAACCAGAAACCTGAATTTGGATGGGAGCTCGTAAAAATTGCGAAGGGAAACTCGTATTTGCCTACCACGGATTACCACATCACCGCAGAGCGGCAAGTGGCCGCTTGCCTTACGACGCGGCACGGATGACACGGATATGGACGTGAGTCCCGTTGGGACGGGACAACACCTGTCCCGCCAACGGCGGGATCCCTCACGGGAAAAATTGATTTGCGAAGCATTGAAGTGGTAATCTATGCCGATTTTCCGGGGGAAACAGGAATGAGAAACAAGCGGCCAATACTCCTCACCTTTGTTTTAGTCGGGTGGATCCTGGGCATTTTGTTGCCGCTGTATTCGGCCCGACGGTTCTCCCCGTCTTATCGGGTCGCATTCGACCAGGTGTTTCACACCGATGCCTCGCATGTTCTGATGCACACGTTCCTGTATGCGGTGCTTGCGTGTCTTATCGCCGCCTGGCTGGTCCCGGTTGTGCGGTCGGATCGGCGGCTGATCGCGGGCGTGCTGGCGGGCGTGGCTGTCGTGGCCATGCTTCAAGAGGCCATTCAGATGGTGTGTGAACATGTCCGTTTGGGGTCCGATGAACTTTTCGATTTCTTCGTTGATGTCAACGGCGGTCTGCTGGGCTTCTTGATCTTCTTTCGATGGAGGCAAAGAATCAGAGGCAAAGGGTTTGAGCCACAAGACCCGCCTGCTATGCCTGGAGTGTAGCCCCGACCTCTCGGAGAGTCGGGGCGGGTAGGGGCACAAAAGGCTCAAAACGGAGAGGAATATCTAATTGCGGTGGCACGGCCTGTTCATTGAGTTTCGGTTTGTCTGCCGATTCTTGTCTTGACCCTGCATAGGCTTCGTCCTAGTATTTTTGCTGAGGTTTAGTGCCCGATTGGAGGATGAAAAGACATGACTACTGTGGCAGAAATTCGGAATGCCGTCCTTGCTCTTCCCGACAAGGAATTCGAGGCATTCTCCTCGTGGTTTGACGAATACGAAGAGGAACGCTGGGACCGCCAAATCGAGCGCGATCAGGAATCGGGGCCACTCAGAGACCTAATGGAGAAGGCTCGGGCTGATTTCGAGGCGGGTAAATGCACCCGCCTCTGAACCACTTCACAAGTCCCGACTACTGGCCTCTGTATAATCGTCTGCCTTTGCACGTTCGAAAGGCGGCCGACAAGAACTTCATCCTTCTGAAAGCCGATCCGATGCATCCCTCCCTTCACTTGAAGTCGAATTGATCATGGCCGTGGAGGAAACCTTCGGCGTTGAATTCAAGGACGATGAACTCGAGAAAACCCTTACGCCCCGCATGGTTGGCGATATGGTTTTTTCAATAAAGTGGTGATGGACCAGCTCGGGATCAGCGAATCCCAATACAAGGAAGACGCCCGCTTCGTCGAGGATCTCGGAGTGGATTGAACCTTTGAGGCACCAACTTCAACGTCCAACGAAAAGCAGAAAGGCACAAAAGGGAGAGGTTAGCCGCACTTGTCCAGCGCTTCGCGGGAAAAAGGCGCAACGCGGCGTAGCCGCAACCAAAAAACATGTAACGGCTCAAGTGCGACAGAATCATTTCGACCGGCATTCGCTTCTCCATTTTCAATAATTTTGCTGTAAATGATTTTGTCATTCTTGAGCAGGTGTATTTTTTCGCGTATTCAGCGCTTTTCGTAGTGAAAAAACTTTTCCGTCTTGCGCCTCTTTGCTGCCAATAAATGCCTTCATCCCACAGCTTTCTTGTGCTACCGTGTCCCTCGCAGTATTCATTGCCGTTGATTGAGGTTTATTGTATCCCATGAAACACAATCGAGAAACGCCGATTTTTGGAGGGTCGCAATCCTTTACGACCGTCTCTTTATTGTTGCTTGCCCTGACCGCCTGCTCGCAGAAGCCGGCGCCGCCCGCGGAAAAAATCGCCGGGGCGGAGCGCGTGGTGTCGCTGGCGCCGAGCTTGACGGAAATCGTCTGCGCCATCGGCGCGGCGGACCTGCTGGCGGGCCGCACGAGCGCCTGCGATTATCCGCCCGAAATTGTCGGCAAGACGCCGGTGGTCGGCGGGTTCGGCAAGCCCTCGATGGACATCCTGCTCACGCTGAATCCCACCCTCGTACTGGACGTGGACCTGGAGGATGAAAACGTCGGCCGGCTCCTGGACCAGGCGGGGGTGGAGCGGCATCGCATCCGGTGTTCGACCCTGGCCGATATTCCCCCCGCCATTATCGAGGTGGGCCGCCTCCTGCATCGGGACGAGCCCGCGAAAGCGCTGGCGGACACCATCTCCGCGCGCCTGGCCGAATTGCGGAAGACGGCAGAGGGCGGTCTTGACCCTCGACACTCAGTCCCTGCGGTATTTGTGGAAATCTGGGGCGATCCCGTCACGACGGCGGGCAAGGGCTCCTTCCTCTCCGACCTTGTCGCGCTGGCCGGCGGCCGCAATATCGGCGACGAGGTGAACAAGGATTATTTCACGGTCTCGCCCGAATGGATCGTGGCGCGCGACCCGGATATCATCCTGTGCCTGTACATGAGCCGGGGCGGCTCGGTCCGCGACGCGGTGAGCGCCCGCACGGGATGGAGCGCCATCAAGGCCGTGAAAGAGCGCCGGGTGTACGACGATCTGGACAACGCCCTCATCCTGCGGCCCGGCCCGCGCGTGGTGGAAGGCATCGAGGCGCTGGCGCGGCGAATCCGGGAGGGCGCTGAAAAATGAAGAATGTAGAATTATGAATGCAGAAATAATATTTGCTTCCTCCTCGGGTCGCACTTCTACATTCATCATTCATCCTTTTTCCCTCCGCGGATCGCACTTCTACATTCTCCATTCATCATTCCTCATTCCTCATTTCTCCCAACCCCGAACACTTTTTTCATGAAACAGCGTTTCCTTCTTGCCTTGCTGCTTCTCCTGACCCTTCTGGGCCTCGGGGCATGCATGTGCGTCGGGGCCGGCGGCGTGGGCTGGCCGGATTGGAGCACGGCGGGCGGACAGGCCATCTTCGATCTGCGATTGAACCGCGTGCTGGCCGGGTTTGTGGTGGGGGCGGCGCTGGCGTGTTCCGGCGTGATGCTCCAGGCGTTGTTGCGCAATCCGCTGGCCGACCCTTACGTGCTGGGCGTGAGCAGCGGCGCGGCGCTCGGCGCGGCGGTCGTCATTCTTACCGGCTGCACGGCCTGGCACGTGCTGGTGTTGCCCGGCAACGCGTTCCTGTTCGCTTTGGGCACGCTGGCGTTGGTCTATTTGCTGGCCAGCGAGGGCGGGAGCCCGTCCATCTACGGCCTGCTGTTGAGCGGCGTGATTGTCTCGTCCATGTGTTCGAGCCTGCTCCTGCTCCTGGTGGCGCTGGCGCCGGTGGAGGGCCTGCACAGCGTCATGTGGTGGATGCTCGGCGATCTCCAGGTCTATTCCCGTCCGTTTTTGAAGGTCAGCGCCGCGTTGATCGGCGTCGGGTGCGGGGCGATCTGGTTTCTGGCCCGAGACCTGAACGCGCTCACCCTCGGCCGCGAGATGGCGCACCATCTGGGCGTGCGCACGCGCCTGATGATCGGCCTCGGCCTGGCGATCGCCACGCTCACCACCGCGCTGGCGGTCTCGCTCGCCGGCCTGATCGGGTTCGTGGGGCTCGTGGTGCCGCACGCGATGCGGGCGGTGTTCGGGCCCGACCACCGCCGCCTGATCCCGGTTTCCGCCCTGGCGGGCGGACTCTTTCTCGCGCTCTGCGACACGCTGGCCCGGACCGTGATGGCGCCGGTGGAAATTCCCGTGGGCGTGGTGACGGCGCTGGTGGGCGGCCCGTTCTTCCTGAGCCTGCTCCGGAACCGCCGGAAACGGGGGATGCTCGAATGATGCGTGTTATGGAACCCCGGTGACAAGCAAAAGATGGCTTGCCTTGTATGTGGGGGTGGGATAAATTCTTGCTTATATGAAAACGATAGAGATGCATGCCACTGTGACGCCGGAACGGCAACTGACGCTGTCGGTGCCTGAGGATATTATGCCCGGTATACACGAGGTTGTGCTGATTATTGACCCGCCCATGGCCGCTCCGGCGCCGAAGGAGAAATGGGGCTTTCCCGTGATACACATGGGCAGTTGGCCGGAGCGTGTGTCGTTGCGGCGTGAGGATTTGTATGGCGACTCCGGACGTTAGGAAGCTGTTCGTTGACACCAATGTGCTGGTCTATGCGAATGTAGCGGAAGCCCCTCATCACGAAGCCGCTTTGCACCACATGAATACCGCTCATGCGGCGGGTACGGAACTGTGGCTCAGTGTTCAGGTTTTGCGGGAGTATCTGGCGGTGCTGAGCCGGCCGCAGACATTTGGCCGGCGTACCAATCCGCATGAACTGGTTGGCATGGTGCGTTCTTTTCTGGCGTTGTTTCATCTGGCACAGGAAACAACGCCGACGTTGGAAAAACTGCTGTCGTTGGTGGAGCAGTACGACGTACGCGGCAAGCAGGTGCATGACGCGAACATCGTGGCGACTATGTTGACCGGTAACATCACGCATTTGTTGACGTGCAACACGAAAGACTTCGAACGGTTTAGTCCGTTGATCACAATTGTTGGTTTGGCATAGGCGTCTGAAGCCTGATCCCGGTTTCCGCCCTGGCGGGCGGGCTTTTTCTGGCGCTCTGCGACACGCTGGCCCGAACGGCGCTGTCGCCGGTCGAATTCCCGTGGAGGTCGTGACGGCGCTGGTGGGCGGCCCGTTCTTCCTGAGCCTGCTCCGGAATCGCCGGAAACGGGGGATGCTCGAATGACGCCGGCCGGCGCATGGAAACCCACAAATAAGTTTGCTCTTCTCGCCGCGTTTTAGTATCTTCCCTTCTTATGAAAGCAACCGCCATTGTCAGAGGCAAAGTCATTACTTTCGATCTGTCGCGAGGACTGACCGCGACGCACCGTCGCAATGCGGGCGCGCGGATGAGCGCAAGCGAAGCCATCACGTTTGTCGAAACCAAACGTCGCGCACAATCCAGGCAACTGACCTCATAACGGTCAACACCGCTCCCGGCCATTTTGACCGGAAGCGATATGGGAATGTCCGGGTCGCCACTCCAGGCGAATTCGTAAATCTGGATCGGGTTCAACCGCTGATCATCGCTTTGGGGCGCGGGAGTTCTGCGAATAACGAATAAGCTGTTTCTCGGCGCTGGTGGGCGGCCCGTTCTTCCTGAGCTTGCTCCGGAACCGCCGGAAACGGGGGATGCTCGAATGATGAGTGTGTTCGTGGCCCGGCAGTATGGCACTGTGTTACACGGTTGGGGTGTAAAATGGTAGCGGGAATAAGGTTGGTGGTGTAGTCGAGGGTATCAGATGAAGGATCGGCAAAAAAGAATCGT
Source organism: Lentisphaerota bacterium (assembly GCA_016199105.1). Lineage (GTDB taxonomy): Bacteria > Verrucomicrobiota > Kiritimatiellia > JAAZAB01 > JAAZAB01 > JACQHI01. The sequence continues at coordinate 7,239 of JACQHI010000453.1, forward strand.
GCTATATACAACTACGACTGTGGTTGCCGTAGCTCTCGGTCTTCTTTGGCTCATCAGCGCTCTCGTTCAACAAATAGCATCAAAGTCTTATACTCCGATTGTTACAAATGACGAAGAAGCCGTTCGGGTCGCAAACAAATTTCTCTCTGCCGCTGGTATCTCTACCAATAAGTATGACATGGGCAAACCCAGCAGCATAACTCCATGTCATTTCTTGGCAGAAAAGCACTGGTGGGTTGCCTGGTCACCGCGCACCTCAGCCGATGGGACCAACGATCTTCTTGTTCTCGTCTCTGAATACGGTGGTCTTCATTATCAGAAACAACCAAATCGACTGGCAGGCATGGCAGGCTTCGCTGTTCAGGGAGAGATCAATAATCCAGTTGAGGGAAAGATTTATAACCTTGTGACCAATACGTTTTATTGAAATTGATCGCCGCCAGGAAGATCGCCCAGGCAGGGCAGGAATGTGTTGCCCGGTTGGGGTGTAAAATGGTGGCGGGGGAGAAGGCTGTAGTGAATAAAAATGTAATATTATTATTACTCCTCGCCATCTGTGTGGGTTGCCATAGGAGCAAAACGATTTCCGGGAATGGAACTGATGCGACACACGGTCCGAAATCACAAACACCAATCGCAAGCAAAACAGGTCAATCAGCGGAAATATCTGCGCCAGGATTTAACGGTACTGTCAAAGTGTCGGGGAGTAAAATTAAGACAATGATAATTAAGATGAAATATGTCCTCGTCGAGCGAGACTACAAATACACGATATCGGATGAGTCAGGGATTGTCTTGGAGACAGAGATTACTATGTCAGATATGGAAGAGGAATACCCTGAAGCGGTGGAAGCCGTGAAGATGTTCTTTGCTGTGACGGCCCGCGATGGTGGCGGTGAAAAGAAAAAAAGCGAATGGTTGAAGGATCGAGGCATCAGGGACACGGCTAACTCTTCAACAAATGACGCCAGTCGAGAAGCCCAAAAAAATCCATCCGAGAATCGTGATAAAACATCGCCGTAGCCACCCCTCCCGACCTCCCCGGACGACAACCCGCCACCTCTCCCGAATACCCCTTTTATTCCCCCTCCTGAGTTGGTATCTTCACCGGCACGGCAATCGGAAAATCTATGCGAGCCCTGACCGGAATGAACACCGTCTTCACGTATGAACTTTTCCTGGCGCGGGACATTTCATGACTGCTGCTGTTTCCAGCGAACTCTCGCCGCGGGAGCGCCTGCACCGGGTCCTGGGCGGGCAATTGCCCGACCGCTTTCCCGTGCGCCTCGTGTATGGCGGTGGTCGGATCGTTGAAGCGGTCTGGGGCGTTGCGCCGGCCGGCGACCCGGCGGCG
>JACQHI010000454.1 GCA_016199105.1 Lentisphaerota bacterium
CATGACCGGCTGATCCGGCACCGGAGCGAAATCCAGCGGCTCGTGGGACTCGACACCCTTTCGGACTGGCTCAGCCGCAATCCCTTCCGTCCCTCCGCCCATCTTCACGCGCTCATCCGGGATAAGGCCGACACCGCCACGGCTCTCCGCCAAATCGCCGACGCCATCCGGCGCGAACCTCAGCCGTTGTTCCGGGCGCGGGCCCTCCAGGCGGCGGGCCCGATCCTGGCGCGGCGCGGGGCCGGCGTCCAGGCTGCGCGGCTTCTCGGGTATCCCGGCGCGGCGGCCGTCCGGCAGGCGGTGTTCGATGCCGTGGCGGAATCGGTCTATACCTCCATCGAGTCCCGGAAAGAGCCCTGCCTCGCCGCCATCCTGCACGACCAGGTGGTCTGGGTGACCACGCCCGTCCGGCTGGACTTCGCGGGAGGCTGGTCGGATACGCCGCCCATCTGCACGGAACAGGGCGGCGCCGTCCTGAACGCCGCCATCACGCTGAACGGACAATATCCCGTGCAGGTCATGGCCAAGCTGAACAAGGCCGGCCTGATCCGCCTGTCCAGCATTGATCTCGGCTGCCACGCGGAAATCCGCGACACGGCCGATTTGCTGGACCACGCCGATCCGCGGTCGTGGACGTCCCTGCCGAAGGCGGCCCTTGTCCTGGCCGGCATCGGCCCGGGCGATCGCCGCCAGTCGCTCCGCCGCTGGCTGGATGCGCTGGGTGGGGGCCTGGATCTGACAATTTTTTCCGCCGTCCCGAAAGGTTCCGGCCTGGGCACCAGTTCGATTTTGGGCGCCGCGCTGCTCGGCTGCCTGCTGAAAATCACCGGGCGTCCACCGGCCCCCGAACAATTGATCCGGCTCACCAGCGCGCTCGAACAGCGGATGAACACCGGCGGCGGCTGGCAGGACCAGGTCGGCGGGGTCGTGCCCGGCGTGAAACTCATCCGCACGGCGCCGGGCCCGGATCAGGTTCCGGCCATGCAGTGGACGGTGTTCGACATGGCGCCGGGCAGCCCGTTCCGCGAACGGCTGCTGCTGTATTATACCGGCTATCAGCGCATGGCCCGCAACATCTTGCACAACGTCGTGGGCCGTTATCTGGCCCGCGAGCCCGAAACGCTCGCCATCATCGGCGAATTGAAGGGGCTGGCCGAACGGATGAAAGCCGACCTGGACGCCCGGGACGCCGACGCCTTCGGGCGCGGCGTGGAGCGCTACTGGACCCTCAAGAAACGGCTCGACGCCGGTTCCACGAATCCCGCCATCGAACGGATCCTGGCCCGCGTGGACCGCTGGACGCTCGGCCGGACGCTGACCGGCGCGGGCGGCGGCGGGTTCGTCGTTTTCGTGGCCCGCGACGAGGCCGCCGCGCGGCATATCCGTCACTCGCTGGAGTCTTCGCCGCCCAACGCGCCGGCGCGCTTCTTCGACTTCACCGTGGACCCGCAAGGCCTGAGCATCCGGGTGCTGTAGATTATTCGCAACGAATAATTCAACGAATTCAGCATTGACAACAGACCCAATAGTACATAATTTGGTCTATAAATTGACCGATTTGCGATATTCCATGTATATTACACAACATCAGCTTGTTGCGCTTGAAAAAATTGCCGTTCCAGGCAAGGTCGTTGTGGTCTATGGTCCACGTCAGGTCGGCAAGACAACTCTCGTCCGCAAATTTTTGGAGGCCAAACCGATCAAGTCCATGATGGTCACGGGAGACGACATCATGGCACGGGAATATCTTGAGACTCAGTCCATCGAGAAACTCAAGGCGTTTGTGGGACAGAACGAGTTACTGGTCGTTGATGAAGCCCAATATGTCCGGAACATCGGCATCAACCTCAAACTTCTCGTGGACCATAACCCCGGTTTGAGCATTATTGCCACCGGGTCATCCTCGTTCGAGTTGGCCCGTCAAACGGGTGAGCCGTTGACGGGGCGCAAATTCACATTGCGACTATTTCCCCTGGCCCAGACCGAATTGGCCGCCGTTGAGACTCGTCCCCAGACCGATGCCATCCTGGAACTTCGCCTGATCTACGGAAGTTATCCGGAGGTGGTAACGACCCCCGACAACGCCGGCCGCGAACGATATCTGCGGGAGATGGTCAACTCTTATCTGTTCAAGGACATCCTGCAACTGGAAGGCATCCGCCATGCGGACAAACTGCTGCGGCTTCTGCAACTGCTCGCCTTCCAGATCGGACACGAAGTATCGCTAACGGAACTCGGCGGGCAACTCGGCATGAGCAAGAATACCGTGGATGGTTATCTCGATCTGTTGGAAAAGGTTTTCGTCATCCACCGCCGCGGCGGATTCAGCCGCAATCTGCGCAAGGAAATCACCAAGAGCCACCGGTTCTACTTCCTCGACAACGGCATTCGCAACGCGCTCATCCAGAATTTCAACCCGCTGCCGCTTCGCGACGATGTGGGCGCCTTGTGGGAAAACTATGTGTTGCTCGAGCGCATGAAATTTCTCGAATACACCGGCCAGTCGGCCGCCTCCTGGTTCTGGCGCACGTATGACCGGAAAGAGATCGATCTGATCGAGGAACGAGCCGGACGTTTGCACGGGTATGAAGTCAAGTGGTCCGAAGGCAAGGCCAAGGCGCCCCTCCCATGGACCACTCACTACCCGGAAGCCGGGTTCAGTATCATCACCCGCGCCAACTATCTGGAGTTCATCGGCGGTATAACATCCGGTTGAATTTGCCCAAATCGGGCGGCGATTATTCGAAAGCTATGGACTCAGCGTGGACCGCTGCAACGCCTGCAGAAGCCAATGATCGGGAGGGGGCTGTCCCGGCAATCCTTCATAGCCGACAACGATTCGCTTCGAGCCCGCCGATGTAAACGCCACCTCCTTCTCCACACGCACCAAGCCGTCGTATTTTTTAAGCGTTCCGCGCCATAATTCACGGGACTGCCCATCCTCCACCACCCGGATAACTGCCTGAAAATCGTTGACGGTCCAATTCCACATTCGCGGATGACACCCCACAAAACATTCCAGGCGGAAGACGGTTCCCGGGGGCCCCTTGAATTCATGTTCCGCCTGCCGGCCGGAATCCGTCAGGGTGGAGACGTCGAGCCGGCTCTCCTGTTGGGGAGCGATTTCAAGCAGGTAAAACATTTCGCCTTTCCGGAGAAAGGTCGGCTGACAGAGGTTCGCATTCACGAGTTTGAATCCATAACGATTCAATTGCTCGATGATTTCTTCAAGCCCGCCCGACGGCGATGCATAGAGAGTAAACAAATGCCGTCCCGAGAGATTGTTCAGCCGATCCCGGTACTGACGGTGGAGGAACGGCGTGAGGCGGGCAGACCGGACGTTCAAGATCGGGACCTCCGGCTTGATCAACCGCGCATAGCCCGCTCCATAGCCGAATAGAATCCAGGCATCGACGCGGGCAACCAGGTCCGGCGCCACCGCCGTTTGCCGGTCCCGCCCGACAAGCGTCCAATTGGCGCGGGGATCGTAATCGATGGCGGACGTCTTTTCATACCAGGACCAATTGATTCCCTGCGTCAGGAGACGATACGAGGCCGCCACCTGCATGCACAACAAGCCGATCAGGGCATATCCGGCAAAGCGCGCCCAGCCGCGGCCCTCCCGTAAGACGAGAGCCAGGCAAAGGACCGTCAAGCCCACGAGCAATTCCGCGAAAAGAGCATACCGGATGTAACCCGTCGAAAACGCCCATGCCACAATGGAAACCAGCGAAACTCCGACGAGTATCGACAACGTCGGCGTCCCATCGGGGGCAGGCCGTTTGAATCTCCAGACGAGAAAACTCAAACAAACAGGCGCAATTAACGACAATCTGCCCATATAGGCGCAACCCAAATCGGATAACCGCCGGGCATCGAACAGGATATACACCGGCCAGAGTAAAGCTTGCCATCCACCCTGGGGCCCCCAGCGCAAGTCCTTATAATGCTCCGCGGGATAGAAGGGCGATTGAAAGAAACGATTAAATATGGGAATCACCGGATTCCGCGTCCATTCGTAATTGTACGCCATATACACGGCCGGCAGCAGGAGCAGCAGCAGCAGCGTCGGGAGGATTTCGCGCCACCCGGCTCGCGGCCGCCAAAGCCATCCCCATGCCGCCACCAGGGGAATCGCAAAAATCAGGCTTCCGAATTTCAACGTCACGGCCATGCCCGCCAAGAAAGCCATAGTCCATGCGACATACCGGCCGCGTTCGCCGAAAATCGCCAGTCTCGTCATTTCCAGAAGAAATGGAAGCGGCAACAGATCCACCATATAGGTGCCGATATTCAGCAGCATGAATTCCGAGGAAACGACAAGCAAGACGAACAAGGCCGCGCCCGGAAGCGATAAACGACCATGCCGGTCGGCAATGAAGCGGCGCAACAGATCGCCGATCTGGCTGCCGATGACAAAAAGAAGCAATATATTAGGTAACGTCCCCGCGCGATACCCGAGCCAGTGACGGAACGGCGAAAACACTCTATCGGCGAGCGGAAACGGGAACAAATGACTCATATCCCCCGACTGACCGCAATGCATCGCATGCTCGCCAAAACGGAAATCCTGCAGAAACAAATGATAACAGGTGGTATCGACGTTGCGATCCGGAAAAGGAATTCGCCAGAGTCCGACCATCAGAATCGGGATAAAGGCAACCAAGACCAAGCCCATGAATCGGCAGCCGCCGAAATCCAACCGGAGGGTTTTTCTGAATAACCCGGCGCCGAAAAGGCCCAGCGCCAAAACCACCGCATTCACGAGCCACCCCGGCCATGCCCACCCCCCGCGATAGGCCAGGAAAAGGAGCAAATCTTTTGTCCAGACACAGCTCAATATCCAACTGTAAAGGACGAACCAGCCGTTGAAAGTGACCGGCTTAATCATCTCGTGAGTCTCATAGGTAGAGCCGCTTCAACGCCGCTTCCGGGCCGCCTTCCACGAACACGAGGCGGCCCGTCACGGTCTGGGTTTCGCCGGGTTGAAGATCGCCCACGGACGGCACGGAATGGATACACGAGTTGCCGTCGCCATTCTGGAAAATTTCGCAGGCGCCCTCCCATACCGTGCCCACGCACCAGCGTCCGTCGGCGGAGACCCGCAGCACGGCCCCGGTTTCGGCCTCCGTCGCGCCGGCCTCCCC
>JACQHI010000467.1 GCA_016199105.1 Lentisphaerota bacterium
GCGCGCCAGCTCTTCGATCATGCGCATGGGAATGAACAGCGGCGCCAGCCAATAGGGCGGACCGCAAAAATGCTTCAGGTAGCCCGAAAACCCCTGGTATTTGATTTTATAGAACTGCGTGAGGAGGGCGACCAGAATGGCCATCGCGGCGTTGAGATTCAGGTTGCTGGTGGGCGACTTGAACCCGGGGACCAACCCCAGAAGGTTGGACACGACGATGAAGAAGAACAAAGTCGCAAAGAACGGCAAAAAGCGCGGGCCCTCATGGCCCATGATTTTCACGCTCAGGTCGCTGAGCCACTCCAGGGCCAGTTCCATCGCGTTCTGGAGGCCCGTCGGACGCACGCTCGCCCGGCGCATGGCCAGCGCGCCCACGAGCGTCAGCAGAATGACCACAAACCACGCGGTGAGCATGTCCACGGAGAGGTGAAACCCCGGCAGCAACCAGTGCCGCAGGGCTTCGAGAAAATTATATCCTTCCAGTTCTTCCATAACGCGAATCCCACTGCCGTTATCCGCCGGGGCTCCGGGTCCGGCTGCACACCGCGCGCGCCATCGTGGTGGCCGCGAGGCCGCCCAACAGGGCCAGCGCCGCCACGGCTCCACAGGCGCGCATCAGACCGACCGCCACCAAAGCGACGAGAACATAGCGGATCAGCCAGCCTCCCCACAAGAGGAAAAACGCCCTTTTTCCCTGCCCTGGTTTTATACAGTTCCGAACGCTCCAGGCGAGGACCTTGAAATTCAACAGGCCCAGGAGCCCGCCCAGCGCCAACCCGAGTATCGCCTCCTGCCATGGGTTCATACGTCCTATTTCCCGAGGGTACGGATTTTTTCGAAGATCTGCATGAATCCGGCCGCGATGCCGATCAACAAGCCGGCGATCGTCAACGCGGGTTGCGTATCGAGCCGCCGATCCAGGAACAGGCCGAGCCCCAGCCCGAGGAAGGTGCAGAGCACCAGCGTCAGCCCCAGCGCGCTCAAGGCCGCGTATTGTCGCCAGGGTTGCTGCGGCGTCGTCATGACGAAGCCTTTCCCCGCCACTGGGATTCCACACGGCGCGCTTCGGCCAGAATCTCGGCCGCCGGCGCGCGCCGCGTCAGCGTGTCCCGAAACGACGCCTGTCCCAGCGCGAAAAAAAGACGGGACAGGAGGTGCAAATGGTGCCGGGGCGTCGGGCTGATCATGGGGAACACGGCGAACACCGGGCGGCCATCCAGGGCGCCGAAGGCGATGGGAGGGTCCAAAAAATACAGGGCCACCAGAGGTTTTTCGATCGGCAGGCTGCCCGGATGCCGCGGATGCGGAATGGCGATGCCATCGCCGACGCCGGTGGATTCCAAGGCTTCCCGTGCCAGCAGCATGCGGAACAGGAGTTCCCGGTCGGTCCCCTCCGGAAGACGAAGCCGGTTCACGATTTCGCGCAGCAAAGCGTCCTTGTCGGGGGCGGTCATGTCATAATAAACACCGCCCTGTTCCAAGGAGTCCGCGAGGCCCGGCAGGGGCGTCGGGTTCTTCTCCGGTTCGGGGGATTTCAGCAACGCCGGGGGGACATCCATTTTCCTGGAGATGGCCCAGTCGAGCAATTCCGCCCGGTGCACGAGGGGCCGGCCATCCACAACATGAGAGGGCAAGCCGCCGCGGGCAAGCCATTGCTGGATTTTTTTCACCGAGACATCGAACAGCCGGGCCATGTCTTGAATCGTGAAATGCATACGGTCCTCCGAACACAGGCAATACGTCACCCGTCCGCCGATGTCAAGGCCGGGTCGGGCAAGATATCCAACAACTGTCGGGCCGCCGTTCCCGGTTGAAAGTTCCGGGCCTGCCGCCGGCCGAGTTCGATCCGCCGGGCCCTCGGGCCCGCCTCCATCCGGATCAGTTCCACCATGGCCCCGGCCACACCCGCGGCGGTGAGTTCCCGGATGGGCACCGCCGCGTCGCCGGTCACCTCCGGCATGGAGGTGGCGGGATGGCAACTGACCGGGCAGCCCATGGCCATGGCTTCGACGAGGGGATATCCGAATCCCTCATAGCAGGAGGCGGTGACGAACCCGTCGGCCGTCGCATACAAGGCTCGAAGATCGGCGTCGGGAACCTGCGGAAAAATCCGCACATGCTCAGCCAACCCCCGGCGCCGGATCGCCGTCTCGATCGCCGGCTGGCGGCGCGCGTCCCCGCCCGCCAGCACAAGGACACGGCCGCGTTCCATCCCCTGCTCCGCCAAAGAGGCGAAGGCCTCGATCAGGAGTTCGACGTTTTTATGCGGCTTGAAATTGCCCACATACAGCAAAAAAGGCTTGTGCCGGGCATAGACGGATTTGACCCTGTCCTTTCGGGCGGCCTCGACCGGTTCGAACCATTCCGGCGCCAGATCGGGATACAACCGGCGGATTTTGTGCGTGATGTCCGGCAGCCAATCGGACAGGTCCTTCCCTGTGAAATCCGAATCCACCAGGATGAGAGCCGCCGCGCGGGTGGCCCAACGCAATTGGCGCGCCATGAAAAAACGTGCGCAACGCCCGGCATCATTCCGGCGGAGAAACATGATGTCATGGACCACGATGATCCGCCGGAACCGGCCCCAGAGGGGAATCTTGTAATACGGGCTGAAAAAATAATCGGCGTCCGCCTGCATGGCCCGCAACGGCAACACCAGCTGGTCCTGGAACACCGTGGGCAGCCGCGGCAGACGGATTTCGCGGACCGTCGGTCCCCTCAACGACAGGGGCATTTCGGCGGACGCATTCAGGGCGAACACCCGGAACCCGCCGATCGCCGGGCCCATCGGCGCGAAAAGATTTTCAAGATACCGGCCGATCCCGGTTGTCCGATCCGGCACAAATTCGCGCGCATCGATAAAAAGTTTCATAATAATGTTTCGGCGGACCGCCACACATCCTCAACCGTGATCTGTTCCATGCAAGCCTTTTTCCGGCAGTGATTACGGTAGCAGGGCGCGCAGGGCATGGGCTTCTGAATCAGCCGGGAATTCGTTGCGTCAGCCTGGCAGGGCCTGTCCCGAACGATATTGCCGGGACCGATGAGCGCCACAAAACGGGTTCCCACCGCGGCGGCCACATGCATCAAACTGCTGTTGGTGGTAATCAAAAGGTTCATCCGTTGCACCAGCACGATGGTTTCCTCGAAGGTCATCCGGCCCGCGGCCACCAGGGGTTTGTTTTTCATCATGCCGGCAATTTCTTCCGCCAGAGGCGTCTCTTCCGGTCCGCCGGTAAGGATGATTCTGGCGTCATACCGGTCCGCCAGCCGGTCGGCCAGAAGCGCAAACCGGTCGGAAAACCAGTGCCGGCTCTTCCGCGCCGATCCGGGATTGATGCCGACAACAAAATCGGAGGTTGAAACACCGTTCCCGGCCAGGAACGTTTCGGCGTTCTTGTGGCCGTCATCGCTGATCCACAAGTCGGACTTGTCCTGACGATCCACCCGGCCGTCCAGCGCGTTCAAGACATCTTCATAATAATCGCCCTGGCTTTTCGGATCGGCCTTGCCTTCCCTGATCTTAAGATCGAAAAAGAAACCCCGACCCTCGGTATCCCGGCCCACGTTGAATTGGCCTCGAATAAGCGTGAAGAGCAAAGCCATCTTCACGCTGCCGATCCATCCGCCTATTTCATAGAAATTAATGGCCAGGTCGAAGCGCTCGCGGCGCAATCGCCCGATCAATCGCGCATAGGCCAGCCCATGGCTGCCGCTCCACCGACCGGAAACCGGAAAAGGCAATATCGTGTTGACCCATGGACATCCGGCGGCATAGGGATAGGCCCGGCTGGACACGAGAAGCACGATTCGGCTTTTAGGAAAACGCGTCCGCAGCCCTTTCAAGCTGGGCGCCGCGGCAATAAAATCGCCGATTCCCGCCACGGCGACAACCAGGATTTTTTCCGGATGCCCGACGTTCATTTTGGTTGTCCCGACGCGACATCGCTTTGGGTGCGCGGCGGACGGCACATCTGCTTCCGGCAATCCGTGCGACGGGAGCAAACCATTCCCTTCCAGGGAGAAATCCGGGCGATACCGTTCGAACCAGTGGTCGAGAAAAACCAGGGCCCATAGTACGTCGGTCCGGTTCTGCCGTCCGGCGGCGTGTTCGGCGATGAGCCGGTCGAGGCCCTCCTTCCGGATGAGACCGCGCCGCACAATCCCCGCGGCGGACGCTTCCATGAACCCGCGAAGCTCATGATTGAACCAGTGCCCGATCGGGATCATGAAGCCCTTCTTTTTCTGGGCCAGGATTTCACGCGGCAGTTGCGGGGCGAGCAGATCCTTCAACAGGGCTTTCAACGTCCAGCCCGACACCCGGTAATGGGACGGCAGCCCCAGCATGAATTCCACAAGCCGCCGGTCACAGAGCGGCACGCGCAGTTCCAGGCCGCATCGCATGCTGGCGCGGTCCGCCAGGGTCAGCAAATCGCCCGGCAAATACGTCAGCAAATCGCCCAGGAACGTGGCGGACAAGGCGTCCCGGGACGGCAGGCCGTCCAGAATCTCCCGGACCTCGGAAGGCGTGTCGCCGGCGGCGGCCAGCGCCGGCGAAAACAGGTCCGCCTTGTCATCTGAACTCAAATGCCCGGCCCACTCGCTGTACGCCACGGAGAGCGGTTTGACTCCGCCCTGCAGGAAGCGGCGCAACCAACTGCCGACGTTGCGGGACGATATCTGTTCAGGGATCGAAGCGGCCAGGCCGGCCAGGAGTTGTCGCAGCCCCGGAGGCAGGCGTCGATAGGACGCCAGGCGGTTCGCCCCCAGGTAGCGGGGGTAACCGCCAAAGAGCTCATCGCCGCCAATGCCCGTCAAAGCCACCTTGACCGATTGCCGCGCGGCGCGACACACCCAAAAGGTGGGCAATATGGATGAATCCGCCAGCGGCTCATCCAGCATCTCCACCAGGTCTGGAAGGTCGGATTCGACATCCGGCTCGATGTGCAATTCGTTCAGCGTATAGCCGAAATGGCGGGCCACTCGCTTGGCTTTATCCAGTTCGTTGAAGGCGGGGTAGTCCGGGCCATAGTCCGCGCAAAAGGCCTCCGGCAGGGTTCCCCCGCGAGCCAGGTACGCGGCGATGGCACTCGAATCCAGCCCTCCGCTCAGGAATAGGCCCAACGGCACATCGGCGACTTTCTGCTCGCGGACAATCGTCTCCAGAAGGCCGTCGAGCTCGGCCAGGGCCCCGGCCTTGCCGGGATCCGGGCGGAGGGGAACGTCCAGCGGGTTCCAGAACAAGCCGGTCCGAATCTCGCCCCGCCGCCACGTCAGCCATTCGCCCGGCTTCAATTTTCGGATACCGGCATAGATGGTGTCGGGCGCCGGAATGTAAAGGCAATCGAGGTAATATTTCAGGGCTTTGAGATTCACATCGCCGGCCAGGCCGGGAACCTTCAAAAGCGCCTTGAGTTCCGAGGCGAAAAAAAGCTGCTGCCCGCGTACGGCATAGTAGAGCGGCTTGACGCC
>JACQHI010000468.1 GCA_016199105.1 Lentisphaerota bacterium
CAACTGCCGCTCGTCGCCCGGCTCGTGAACGCCCTGGACCTGAATCTGAAGGACGCCGTGTTCTGGGGCATGGATGAATGGTTCATGAACGGGAAAGCCGTCCCCGTCACGCACCCGCTTTCCTTCGCCAAGGCGGATATGGACCTCTGCTTCAACCGGATCCGCCGGGAACTCAGGCCGCGCAAGGAGAACCTCCATTTTCCCAGCGAGGGCGTCCGGAAATACAGCGACTCCTACAACCACGCCCGCTGCGTGGTCATGCAGGGCGGACAGGGCGAGGTGAAGCACTGGGCCTTCAACGATCCGCCCCGGCGGACGGGCTCATACAAGAACCGGCCCCCCTCCCCAGCGGAATACCGCAAGCTGGCCACGCGGGTCGTGGACCTGCATCCCATGACCGTGATCCAGAACGCGCGCACCTCCGGGGGCGGACAGGTCTCGATGGTGCCGACCCAGGCGCTCTCCGTCGGACCGGTGGAAACATGGAAGGCCGAAAAAGTGTCGATCTGGCACGCGGGCATGCACGACAATCCGTTCGGCCTGCGCCTGACCACCCTGATGATCTCCAAGCGTGTACCGGATTCGTCCGTGCCGATGTCGTTGCTGGCCGATCATCCGAACGTCCAGTTCAATTTTTACCGGCCCGGCATCGGCGTTTGCGATGCGGAAATGCATTAAAACATTTTGCTTGCGTTCATCCGGGCGTCTGCTTAGGCTCGTGTCGTTTTGTTTTCGCGTTACGTAAATCCATGATAAAGGAGGAGCTATGAGTGTTCTTGACGAGATTAAGGAAAACCTGATCAAAGGCAAAGCCAAGGAAGTCAAGGAACTCGTCGACAAGGCCATCAAGGAAAACGTAAAGCCCGTGGACATCCTCAACAAGGGTCTGCTGGCCGGCATGGGCATCGTGGGCGAACGCTTCAAGAAAAACGAAGTGTATGTTCCCGAAGTGCTGATCGCCGCCCGGGCCATGAAATCCGGGATGGAATTGCTCAAACCCCTCCTCGCCAAGGCGGGGGTGCAGCCCCTGGCCACGATCGTCATCGGAACCGTGAAGGGCGATCTGCACGATATCGGCAAGAATTTGGTCGGCATGATGCTGGAAGGCGCGGGCTTCCGCGTCGTGGATGCCGGCATCAATGTGGAACCCGCCAAGATGGTCGAACTCGCCAAGGAAAACAACGCGCAGTTGATCGGCGGCTCCGCCCTGCTGACCACGACCATGACCAACATGAAGAGCATCGTGGAGGAAGTCAAGAAGGCCGGCCTCGCGGGCAAGGTGAAGGTCATGATCGGCGGCGCGCCGGTCACCCAGGCGTTCTCCGATGAAATCGGCGCCGACGGCTATGCGCCGGACGCGGCGTCCGCCGCCGACCTGGCGAAGAAATTGATTGCCTGACGGCCGTTTTTTGGGATCGCTCTTTTCGCCGCCTCGCCCGGGTTCGGGCGAGGCGGCTTGGTTTAAGGCAGCCATTCAAAGATATAGCAGGCTCATAGCGCCTGCTGTACCGTGGCAACTCGGTCAAAGTGCAGCGGGGGCTATGAACCCGCTTGTGTTGCGCGTCGAACGACCGCCAGTATTGGAATTCCTGGGTTTACGGCGCTTATTGCTGGAGAACGCATGAACATCCCGACGTTTATCGTCATCGGCGAAAATATTCATTGCACCCGCATTCTGAAACGCGGAGGCAGCCTGGTGACGACCCGATCTGACGGCGCGCCGGTCATCGCCTTCGAATACCGGGGCAAGAAATCGGCGCTTCCCATTCCGGAGCCTTTTTTATCGGCCGGGGATTGGACGGACGGCAAGGTGAAGCACTGCTCGGTGGCCATCTGGCAAGGGATGCGCGGCAAAGGCGAGGCGCGCCAGGCCGGCATCGATTACCTGCAGACTCTGGCCCGCAAGCAGGAAGATGCCGGCGCCTCCTTCCTGGACCTCAACGTGGACGAATTCAGCCTGGATATCGGGGAGAAAAAGGAAGCCATCCGCTGGGCCGCCGACATCGTCCAGAAGGCGGGCGCCCTGCCCTTGAGCATCGACTCCTCCAACGAGGAGATTATGAAAGCCGGCCTGAAGGCCTGCCTGCCGGCCCGCGGGCGCGCCATGGTCAACTCCATTTCGCTGGAACGTCTCAAGTTGCTGGACCTGGCGGCCTCGTTCAAACCCGCCGTGGTCGCCTCGGCCGCCGGGGAAAAAGGCCTTCCCTCCGACACCGAGGAACGCCTGCAAAATCTCCGCCAACTGATCCCCCTGCTCACGGCGAAAGGCATCCAGCCGTCCTGGATCCATGTGGATCCGCTGGTCTATACCATTTCGACCGACCCGAACAACGGGCGGATGTTTCTGGAGGCGGTGCGCGCCATACGGAAGGAATTCGGACCCGAGATTCACATCATCGGCGGCTTGAGCAACGTCTCTTTCGGCATGCCCTGCCGCAAATTGATCAACCAGGTCTTCACCTGGCTTTCCGTGGAAGCCGGCGGCGACGGCGGCATCGTGGACCCCCTGCAGATCAACAAGGGCGTCCTCGACAAGCTGGATACCGACTCCGAAGCGTTCCGCCTGGCTTCGGCTCTCCTCCGGGGCGAGGACGAATTCGGCATGAATTTCATTGCCGCCCATCGGGAGGGAAAAATCGCGTCATAGAAGGGAGAAACCATGCCGACATTGGATATTCAAGAGATTATACGCACCTTGCCGCATCGGTACCCCATGCTGCTGGTGGACCGGATCACCGAGTGCGACGACGAGAAGCGGATCGTCGGCATCAAGAACCTGACGTACAACGAGCCTTTTTTCCAGGGCCATTTCCCCGGTTTCCCGGTCATGCCCGGCGTGCTTCAACTCGAGGCCATGGCTCAGGTCGGCGGCATCCTCCTGATCCGCAAGCTGAAATTCCCGGGCGGCACACCCCTCTTCCTGGCGGTAGATAACGTGAAATTCCGCAGGATGGTCATCCCCGGCGACCAGCTTCGCATGGAGGTGGATGTCCTTAATTTCCGGGCTCGCACGGCCCGTATCCAGGGCAAAGCCTTCGTCGGCGATCAACTCGCGTCGGAAGCCGTCCTGCTGTTTATGCTGGCCGAGCAGAAGGTTGAGGCATGACCCGCGTTCATCCTACCGCCATCGTGGACAAGGACGCCCGCCTGGGCGAAGATGTGGAGATCGGCGCCTATAGCATGGTCGTAGCGCACGTCAACATCGGCGCCGGCACCCGTGTGAAGTCCCATGTCGTTCTGGACGGTTGCCTGACGATCGGCGCCGGGTGCACGATCTTCCCCTTCGCCAGCCTCGGCTCCCAAACCCAGGACCTAAAGTTCAAGGGCGCCCGGACG
>JACQHI010000457.1 GCA_016199105.1 Lentisphaerota bacterium
AGCTCGTGCGCGCCAACAAGGCGCTCTACGACCTCACAACGGCCTACAAGGTGCCGTGCATTTCCGGCAAGGACAGTTGCAAGAACGATTCCACGCGGGGCGGCCGGAAAATCTCGATCCCGCCCACCGTGCTCTTTTCCACCATCGCCCGCATGGCGGATGTCCGCCTTGCCGTGACCATGAATATGAAGCGGGCGGGCGATTTCGTCTATGTCATCGGCCTGACGCGCCGGGAAATGGGCGCGTCGGCTTTCTATCGCTTGCTCGCCGAACGGGAAGGCCGGGCGAACGCCTACGGCGGCGCTGTGCCGAAGGTGGAGCCCGGGGAAGCCCTGGCGCTGTATGGCGCCATGGCCGAGGCTACGCGGCAGGGCCTCCTGTCGTCATCGCACACGCCCACCCGCGGCGGCCTGGCGGTCGCGCTGGCCCTGTCCGCCTTGGGCGGGAACCTGGGCGCGGATGTTGATCTGGGGCGTGTTCCGGCGGAGGGCGAGCTGACGGAGGACGAAATCCTCTTCGCCGAATCCAACAGCCGTTTCGTGGTGACGGTGACGCCGGACCGGCGCCAGGCCCTGGAAGCGCTGTTCACGGGTTTGCCCTGCGTGAACGTGGGGCAGGTGACCGGGGATACGGTATTGCAGGTCCGCGACCTGCGCGGCCGGCCGGTGATTCGTTCGCCGCTCGATGGGCTGCGGAAAGCGTTCAAGAAAACCCTGTATGGCGTCTAAACCTCCAGTCCTGATCCTGACCGGTTACGGCCTCAACTGCGAAGCCGAGTCGCGGCACGCCTGGGAACTCGCCGGCGCGGACGTGTCGTTCGTTCATCTCCATGACATCCTGGAGAAGCCCGCGCGCCTGCACGAGTTCGGCGCCCTCATGTTCATCGGCGGGTTCTCGTTCGGCGATCACATGGGCGCGGGCCACGCGTTGGCTCTGCGGCTCCGCTGCCGGATGCGCGACGATCTCCAGCGCTTCATCGAGGCCGGCAAGCTGATCCTGGGCGTGTGCAACGGGTTCCAGACCATGATCAAGCTGGGCTTGCTCCCCGGCCTGGACAGGGATTACTTCACGCAAACCCTGGCCCTCATGCAGAACGACGTCGGCGTCTTCCAGAATTTCTGGGTGCGGTTGAAATTCGAGTCCAAGTCGCCCTGCGTGTTTTCACGCGGCCTCACGGACCTGCCGCTGCCCATCCGGCACGGGGAGGGCAAGCTGTTCACCCTGGACCGGAAGCTGCTGGACCGCATCGAAGCCCTGAATGGCGTGGTCTGCCGTTACGCGGATTGCGATACCGGCGAACGCGCCATGGAATTTCCCGCCAATCCGAACGGTTCTCTGAACGCCATCGCCGGGTTGTGCGATCCGACCGGCCGGATCTTCGGGCTCATGCCGCATCCCGAGGCCTATCTCTTCCCCGAAAATCACCCGAATTGGGATATCCAGAAACTGGAACGCCGTCTGCCTGAACGGGGGCTGGGCCTTCAGTTGTTCCGGAACGCGGTGGAGTATCTGCGATGATCGTCATCGTGGATTACCGGGCCGGCAATCTGACGAGCGTCAGGCTGGCCCTGGAATCCCTCGGCGTTCCGGCCCGGATCACCGGCAATCCGGAAAAAATCCTTCAGGCGGATCGCCTTGTTTTTCCCGGCGTCGGTTCGGCGGGGGCGGCGATGAAAACGCTCCGGGAATTGGGCATAGCGCCGGCGTTGCGCGAGGCGGCCGGCCGCGGCATCCCCTTCCTCGGCATCTGTCTGGGCACGCAGATCATTTTCGATGCCTCCGAGGAGGATGGCGGCGTGAAGGGGTTGGGCCTGATTCCGGGGCGCGTGCGCCGGTTCCAGCCGTCCCGGCGGGAGGACAAGGTTCCGCAGATGGGCTGGAACGCAGTGGCGTTGAAGCGTCCGCATCCCGTCTTCGCCGGCATCGAAAACGACAGCGAGTTTTATTTTGTGCACAGCTATTATCCCGCGCCGGACCGGCCGGACGACATTCTGGGCGAAACCGCCTATGCGGATGTCCGCTTCGCCTCCGCGGTGGCGCGGGGGAACATCGTGGCCACCCAGTTCCACCCCGAAAAGTCGGGCCGGATCGGACTGCAGTTACTGGCCAATTTTGTTCGATGGGAAGGCCAGTAAATTTTGGATTTTAGATTTTGGATTTTGGATTGGAAAACTCGTGATTCGGAGAGTCATCGCGATTTTGGATTGGAAAGGCGACTGAGCCAAAACAGGGATTTTGGATTGGTGAAAGGGAAGGGGGCGGGAATGAACGAGCGGGAATTCAAGGAGAGGACCAAGCGGTTTGCGCTGGACGTCATTACGCTTGTCGACCGATTGCCGCAAAGGACTTCGGCGACAATCCTGGGCCGCCAAGTGCTTCGTTCGGCCACTTCCATCGGCGCCAATTATCGCGCCGCTTGCCGGGCCAAATCAAAAGCCGATATGATCGCCAAACTGGCGACTGTGGAGGAAGAAGCCGATGAGACGCTCTACTGGTTTGAGCTGATTGAAGCCGGCGGCATGGTCGGCTCCGGCTCCATCAAGACGCTTGCTATCGAGTGCAATGAAATCACCGCCATGACGGTGGCCTCGATCAAAACCCTGCGAAAGGGCTTGTAGGCCAAGGATGCCGTTACATTTTGGATTTTAGATCCCGAAACGCGGGACATGTTTTGGACCTGTCCCGCCGATGGCGGGATTTTGGATTGGACAGACGTATAAGGCGGATTTTATGATTCCACGCTCTCGTCATAGGATTCTCACAGCTAGGCGGCTTGGTTGTTTTGCAATCTTCAATTTAAAATCCCTAATTTGAATCCAAGAATCTCAAATCGGCTTTGGCGTTTCAATAATCCAATTTCCCAATCCCGGGTTTCAATCCCAAAATGGGTTTGAGCTTTTCAATCTTCTTCAATCCAAAATCCAAAATCTAAAATCCAAAATCGCATCATGCTTACCAAGCGCATCATTCCCTGTCTCGACGTCCGCAAGGGCAAGGTGACCAAGGGCGTCCGGTTCCAGAACAACCAGGATCTGGGCGATCCCGTGGAAATGGCGGCCGCCTACAGCGAAGGCGGCTGCGACGAGCTGGTGTTTTACGACATCACGGCCTCGGCGGAGCGCCGCCCGATCGACATCGGGATGGTGGAGGCCGTCGCCAAGGCCATTCATATCCCGTTCGCCGTGGGCGGGGGAATCTCCGGGCTCGACGATATGTCCCGTGTGTTGCTGGCGGGGGCGGAAAAAGTGTCGGTCAATTCCCTGGCGGTCGCGACGCCGGCCATCATCGCGGACGGCGCGAAAGCGTTCGGCTCGCAGTGCATCGTGCTGGGTATGGATCCGGTGAAAACGGACGATCGGGCGAAGTGCCCGAGCGGCTACGAAATCACCGTCCGCGGGTTCCGGGAACGGACGGGGCTGGACGCGCTGGAATGGGCGAAGCGGGCGGAAGGCCTGGGGGCGGGGGAGATCGTCGTGAATTCCGTGGATGCGGATGGAACGAGGAACGGATATGAGCTCGAGTTGACCCGCCTGATCGCCGTGAACGTCGGCATTCCCGTGGTCGCGTCCGGCGGCGCCGGGGTGCCGGAGCACCTGGCGGACGTGTTCACGAAAGGCGCGGCCGACGCCGCCATCATCGCCAGCATGATCCACACCGGCGAATACACGATCCGCCGGATCAAGGACCGCCTGATCGAGTCCGGCGTGCCGATCCGGAAGAAGTGGTAAGGCAAGCTTCGGCCTCTGGCACACTGTGTTCCGCAGGATTCCGCGCTTTGGCCATCGGGGCAACGTGTCTTACGCAGTGCGAATGGTGACGACGCATACAGACTTGATTCGCTCAAATCTTCAGTTGTCTGCGAACTGAAGCAAGGGAAGCCGCGGGGGCGTTTGCTTCTTTCGCTTTGGCGGCGCGAAGATCCTTGAGATCCTCAAAATCGTCGAGTTCTTCCGCGATTCTGACAAATTCCTCGTAAGGCAGGACTGCAAAAGCCTTCTTGCCATCGCGTTCCAATATATTTGGATGCAGTGTTACCATAATTAACTCCTCCTGAACTATCGGTACGCCTCTCGTCGATGCACGACACGATAGACGACTATTCGTGCTCCGCTTTCGATCTCAAATAACACACGGAACTGCCCGACGCGCAATCGGTATTCCGGAGTGAAATTGGTCAGTTTCTTCACGTCTCCGGTCATGCCGGATCGCAGCCGCTCCAGAGCGTCTGCGATCCGCGAAGAGTCCTGCCCATGCAGGTTCTTCAAGTCTTTGATCGCTCTCGGCTTCAGACCCACCGTGTAATTCATACGCGAATAAGTTACCATATGTCCAGAGCCGTGTCAGTCCCGAAATACATACACGCAAAATATGTGGATGTGTTGGTGGAGCAAACCACCTGCCTGCATTGACCCGTCTGATCGCCGTGAATGTGGGCATTCCCGTGGTGGCGTCCGGCGGCGCCGGAGTGCCGGAACACCTGGCGGACGTGTTCACGAAAGGCGCGGCGGACGCCGCCATCATCGCCAGCATGATCCACACCGGCGAATATACGATCCGCCGGATCAAGGACCGCCTGATCGAAGCCGGCCTGCCGATCCGGAAAAAGTGGTGAGGCAAGCTACGGCCACCGATGCCACGATTTCCAGAAGGTTCCGCGCTTTGCCCGCGAGATGAACGTTATGCCTTACTGACGCGGGTCACCGCGTACGACGAATTGGGGTAGGATCCCTGTCGTTTTGCCCAATACAGATTATCCGGTCTTGGAAGTTGGGAGCGCCTTGTTACTTTTTGTTCATCCATTCTGGTTTCTTGAATGTGGCATCGGGCAAATCGTCGGGAAGGATGAAGTCCTCTTCCTCCATCCCCGCCACAAACCGCTTCAGGGATTGTTCGTCACGAAACGAAACATGCACAACGTCGTGATGACTGGTCTTCATAATGAACTGCGAGTGGTCTGGAACCATGTATAAATCTTCTCCCACGGACCATCCAAAAACTGTCGTTGAGAAGAGAAGTGTAACAAGGCGATCGGTCTCCGCCCGATCAAACTCAACAATGTTTGCCGTGCCCATGGGCAGTCCGATTCCATTGAGAATCTGATGCTCAACCCTGTCGTTGATACGTTGAGGGTCAGGTTTAGACGGCCAACTGCCCATGTGCCGCCAGACGAAGCATGATTTCCAGCCACCCATCAGGTCAAGCATGAGCGACACAAAATATGATCGCCGTTCTGGCGCCGGCGGCGTCACCCAGAAACGATCGAGCTGCGGATCAGGCTTGAATGTCAACACCGCACAGTCGGGATATCGCTCGTCGAGCCCCATGCCGTGGTCTGTGGCCCACTTGAGGAAGTGTTTCTCTTCATGCATTTTCATGGTTTCATGCGTAAGTAATTAGGTTTGGCCAATTTCGCGCGGAAAGCAACAAAAATGCGTCTGGAAAAAAGCTTGATTGCCGGCTGGGTTGTTGAGAAAGCCGGCGTGGACTGCGCGTGCGGCCCCCGGTCCGGATCGGGGGCAAGCAGAGCGTTCGCCACGCCCAAGCGTGGCCCGGTCCACCTGGGGATCATGAAAGGGGGCCGCAAATCGAAGAAAATGGCGGTCAGTCGAAGCGACGTGACCGCCCTACAGTGATCTCAAATCCGCAAATCCGGTGTAAAAAACACTGGAAATCGGCGGGGCGCTTGTCTAACATGACCGGCTCAAACCTTTTTTCCAAAAGCTTTTTTCCCGGCGCGGAATTCGCCGGGTTCCCGCGGGGCACCCCGACTCTCCGAGAGGCAGGGGCCGCGGTCTGGCGCAGGAGTTCTGGATGCCGAATCCGAAAATCCCGGGTTTTGAGATTATCGAGCGAATGCCGCAGGGCGGGATGAGCGCCGTCTTCAAGGCCCGCCAGGTGTCCCTGGATCGCCTGGTGGCGCTGAAGACGCTGCCTCCCCACCTGGCCTCGGATGCCGAGGACGTCAATCGCTTCCTGACGGAGGCCCGCACCATCGCCCGCCTCAAGCACCCCAACATTGTGCAGGTCTATGACTTCGGGGAGTCGGATCGCACCTATTTTTTCGTCATGGAGTTCATCTCCGGCTACAGCGTGTCCAACTGGCTGAAGCGGCGCCAGAAGCTGTCGGAAGACGATGCCCTCCTGGTGGCGCGGAGCGTGGCCGAAGCGCTCGAGTACGCGTGGGACAAGGCCGGCATCATCC
>JACQHI010000458.1 GCA_016199105.1 Lentisphaerota bacterium
AAACCCCATCCGGAGCAAGATCAAGCAGGAACCGTCGGACGGCCCGTCCCGTCGTGATTCGTCACGGCTCGGTTCCGGGTAGATCGCTAAGCGCCGGAAACGGCAGACAAATGATTCCGGCCCGGCGCCGCCGCAAGGCGGCAAAGGGAACAAAATCCGGCTTATGACTTGAAGGCCCGATTTTCCCGACCCTTTGATTTTTCGCGGCGAAAAATCTTATGATCAAGATCGATTTATGGCTTCGGCTGTCGGCTGTCGTTCAGTGGCTGCTTTTCGCGTTTGCCTCCGCCCTCGCCGTTTTCCTGACCGTGAAATACCTGGACTTCACGAAAACCGGGCAGGGGGGGGCAGCCGCCGCGCTTACGGTATGGCCCGCGCCTTCCCCGCCCATACCCGCGGAATCCTGGTCCGTCTTCAGCGGCCAGGCAACAGCCCTCGAAACGACTCCATCCGCGGCTCCCAGCCGGAGCGGGGTGGAGACTCTGGCGAAGCGATTTCGACTGGCGGGAACTTTTTTCGCCTTCGGCGGCAATTCGCAGTCGCGCAAAGCCATCCTCGACGATATCCAGAAGAAGGAACAAATCATGGTCGGCGAAGGCGACCGGCTGCACGACAAAATCGAAGTCCGGAGTATTTATCCCGACCGAATCGTTCTGCGTGTCGGCGATTTGACCGAAGAACTGAAATTAAGTTTTACGGACATCCTGGCGATGCCCCCCGCCCCGGCGGCTGAAAAAAACGAGGGCACTGTCAACGCCGAAGACGCCGGCCGATTCGGGAAAAAAGTGGCGGCTCATCAATGGGTTCTCCAGCGGAGCACGTTGCTGTCGTATTACCGGGAACTTCTGGATAATCCCGAGCGGCTGACCCAGGTCTATGCCTCCTTGAAACCTCTCTACAACGGCCAGAAAATCTCAGGCTACACGCTGGGCGTCGAGGGCGAAGCCGACACGTTCGCGTCGCTCGGACTCAAGGAAGGCGACGTGATCCGCATGGTCAATTCCATGCCCATGACCAGTCAGCGGCGCGCCGAGTATTTCCTGCGTGAATTCGTGGATGACCGCGTCAACGCCTTTGTCCTGGATATCGAGCGGGACAAGGCACCCACCAAGCTGATCTACCTGATTCGGTAATGAGGATGGTTCACGGTTCAACGGTTCACGGTTCCGGGGTTGCCAGCCCGAACGTCGCCGGCCATAGATTCTCCATCCGAATAACCGAACCCTGAACCGCTCAACCGTGAACCGTTCAACCCTGTCGCGCCTGTTCATAACCGTGGCCGGCGCGATCTGGTGTCATTAACAGCCTGTGAATAACCTCCAGCACAACCCGTAGTATTCCGCCCCGTCTCGTATTAGACATAAGATATATTATGCGACACGATATAGGAAGGCCTGATAGTGTGGGTTTTTAGGGTTTTGAGGTTCGTTACTCCAGCGGTACAGCGGGACCTGCGGGACCGCTGGCTTCTTCCCTCAGCGGGTGCGCAGTCCCCGCTGTACTTCAGGCGCTATCAGTCTCTGAAACCCCAGCGGCTGGAAAACGGCCAATAGACCATGAAGGCCGGGCCGACCAGATTCTTTTGGGGAACCGGTCCCCAATATCGACTGTCGGCGCTGTTCGGTTGATTGTCGCCGCAGGCGAAATACTCGTCGTCCTTGAGCGATACGGTGTCGGACGAGGTCCTAAGAAGCGTGTTGAATCGTTCCGTTGTGAGGTAGCCGGCATAGCCGTCGGTTTTCCGCTCGATCCGGGCGATGGCTTCCGGCTCGCTCATGACGTCGCCGTTGATCTTAAGGTTCGGCGGGGCGATGCTGACGGTTTCTCCCGGGAGTCCCACCATCCGCTTGACATAATACTCGTTGGTTTTGATGTCCGGATGCAATATGCCCATGGTGCGGAACACCATGATTTCCCCCCGTTGCGGTTTCCTGAAATTCCAGGACACCCGGTTGACGAAAATATGGTCCCCGGCATTCCGGATGCCCGAGGCCAGAAGTTGCCCCTTGAAAACATAGTCGCCCGGATGGACATGCGCCGTCATGCCGTCATAAACCCTGTGATCGGCATTACCGACTCTGATCGTCGTGTCGGAGGGAAAAATCTTGCCCGGGAACGTGTGCATCTGGACATGTCCCGACGTCTCGGCGTGAATGGCCACGTACCACTCGCCGAAAATCAGCCACTTCAACAATTTTACGGGATACCGATCCCCCAACCCCGGTTTGTCGGCCGGCTCGTAGTGAATGCCATAGAGGGTCGGCTTCATCGAATGGGTGGGGATTTTGAACGGCTGAATAAAAAACGTCCGGAACGCCATGGCCACGGCGAAGGCCACGACGAGAATCTCGAAGTTCTCCCGAAGCGAAGCCATCGGCTTGAGAGGACTCAGCTTCCGGGCGGCCGTGAAAACGCGATCGGCCAGGGGCTCGACGGAGGCCAGGTCCCCCTGCTTCACCGCCCGGGCAAGCGCCGTCTCGGACTCCGTCAGCTTCCGCAATTCCTCCGGCGCCGCCATGTCTTCCCGCATGTGGCGGACATGCCGGGCCTCGCGGAGAACGTGCAGGGCCAGTTTCCGCGTCCGCCGCCGTTGGAGATAGTGTTTGATTGCATCCATGAGTGAATTTATCTTCAATCCGTGGACCTCAACACCGTGACGAACGCTTCCTGCGGCACGTTGACACTGCCCACCAGTTTCATCCGCTTTTTGCCTTCCTTCTGGCGCTCCAGGAGCTTGCGCTTGCGGCTGATGTCGCCGCCGTAGCATTTGGCCGTCACATCCTTTCGGAGCGCCTTGATGGTTTCACGGGCGATGATTTTGCCGCCCACCGCCGCTTGGATCGGGACGGCGAACAGGTGAGCCGGGATGACCTCCTTGAGCGCCTTGCACATCTGGCGCCCCCGGTATTCGGCCTTCGACCGGTGAATCAGACAGGAAAACGCGTCCACGACCTCGCCGTTGAGCAGGATGTCCAGCTTCACCAGGTCGCTGACGGCATACGCGGTGAATTCATAATCCATGGAGGCGTAGCCATGGCTGACGCTCTTCAGAAAATCGTAGAAATCCACGAGAATCTCGTTCAGGGGCATCAGGCAATACAGCATCACGCGCCGGACGTCGAGGGAATCCATTTTTTCCACCTCGCCCCGCCGGTCCCGGATGAGCTTCATCACGTCGCCGATATGCTCGTTGTGGCAGATGATGCAGGCCTTGATCATCGGCTCTTCGATGTGATCGACTTTCGTGGTGTCCGGCAGATAAATGGGGTTGTCGATCTTCATCTGTTCGCCGTTATTGAGGAATACTTTATACACCACGGCCGGATACGTGCTGATGATGTCCACGTCGAATTCGCGGCGCAGCCGTTCCTGCACGATCTCCAGGTGCAGCAGCCCCAGGAACCCGCAGCGAAAACCGAACCCGAGCGCCACGGAGGATTCCGCCTGGTGCGTGAAGGCGCTGTCGTTCAGCGCGAGTTTCCCCAGGCTGGCCTTCAATTTCTCGTAATCCGCCGTGTTGACCGGGTAGATGCCGCTGAAGACCATCGGCTGGATGGTCTTGAACCCCGGCAACGGCGTCGTGGACGGCCGGTCCGTGGCGGTCAGGGTGTCGCCGATCCGCATCTCCCGGGGTTCCTTGATCGTGCTGATCATATAGCCCACCTGCCCGGTCTTCAATTCTCCGACCGGCGTGAACTGGGGGGCGAAAATGCCGACCTCCTTGACTTCGGTCGTCAACCCGGTGCCGATCATCTTCACCCGGTCGCCAACCTTCAGCCGGCCGTCCACGACACGGACATAGGCCACGACTCCCCGGTAGGCGTCATAGATCGAATCGAACACGAGGGCCCGGGTGGCCTGGCCGGAGGGATCCGTGGTGGGGGGCGGCACGCGGGTGATGATGGCCTCCAGGAGTTCGGGAACCCCCTGCCCCGTCTTGGCGCTGATATGAAGGGCGTTGTTCGTCGGAATGCCCAGAATGTCCTCGATCTGCCGGCAGACCTCGTCCACCTTGGCCGTGGGCAAATCGACTTTGTTCAGGACGGGGATGATTTCCAGATTATTCTCGATGGCCAGGTAGGCGTTGGCCACCGTCTGCGCCTCCACGCCCTGGGCGGCATCCACCACCAGGAGCGCGCCTTCGCAGGACGCCATGCTCCGCGACACTTCGTAGGTGAAATCCACATGGCCGGGAGTGTCGATCAGGTTGAAATCGAAGTTCCGGCCGTCGGCGGCCTTGTAGCGCATGGTCACCGGGTGGCACTTGATCGTGATGCCGCGCTCCCGTTCCAGGTCCATGCTGTCCAGCACCTGGTCCCGGAAATCCCGCTGCTCGATGGTATGCGTGAGCAGCAGCATACGATCGGCCAGCGTCGATTTGCCGTGATCGATGTGGGCGATGATGCAAAAATTCCGGATATGCGAGAGTTCGTTTTCCATGGGCCTCGAATCAAGGCAGGAACCCTATCAAAACCCCCCGGTCCGCGCATTAAGAAAAATTCTTATTCCGCATACCGGCCTTCTTCAGCGGCGATTCGCACCATGGCGCGGACTTTGGCGGGGTCCGTCTCCGTGGGCAACATGTCTCCGGCGGCAAGAATATAGCCGCCGCCGGCCGCGGCTTCCCGCAGGCAACGCCGACAGTCCCCCTCCACCTCCGCCAGACTGCCGTGCGCCAGGATGTCCGTTCGAACGCCGCCCATCAGCGCCATATGGCCGCCCAGCCGCTCCTTGACTTCCCTCACGCGCGTACCGCCCAGTTCGTCCAACGGTTCGATACAATCCACGCCGGTCTCCGCGATGGCATCCAGCAGATGCGTGATCCGTCCGCACATGTGCAGGTAGATGCTCTTGCCCGTCGGCCGCAGGGCGGAAACGAACTCCTGAAAATACGGCAAACACAGCGCGCGGAAATCTTCCGGGGAAAGGAACTGCCCGAAGGTTTCGCCGATATAAAACGCATCCACCCCAAGCCGGGCCATGGCCTGTGCTTGGCGGATGCTGATCTCCGCCTTCCGTTCGGTCCAGCGCCGGACAAACTCGGGCCGTTCCACAATGTCCATCAGCGTGGCTTCCATCCCCTGCGTGTGACACAGGGTTTCGACCGTGAACGTGGGAGGCACTCCGACAATGCAAAGCCGGGCGCCGTAAGTTTCCACCGCCGCGCGGACCGGTCGCAGGGGTTCACTGTCCTGCAGAGCCTCCAGGGCGGGAATTTCCAAAGCGTCGATATCCGCGTTGCCGAGGCGGCGCCGCTTTTCCGGTAGCGTCAAGACACCGCCGCCGCCCTCGAAATCCACGATGCCGGTCGGCCGGCCGGTCGCGGGCTCGATGGCATAGGCCGCGTTCTCCCGCCATTCGATCAGTTGGGCGTTCGACCCCATCCAGACCCGAAAACCGTCCACACCGTAGTTCACGGCGCAATCCGCGACCAATCGGTCGTATTTTTCCGGATGGCGGAGACGATCCACGATCGTGTCCCGATACGGCAGGCCGGCCGCCCGGATCGCGTGCGGCGGGCAGATTTGGGGCAGCACCGGCACCCGGTCCGGCCGCCCGCCCGTCATGGCGATTCGGCAGCGTTGCTTGGCATCCATGTCTTCATTCCCTCGCAGCATCGATCATGGCGTTGTAGTTGGCTTCCTCGGGAGCCGTGATGGGACCGAGGGGTGTGCCGGTCGCCGTCACAATCAGGCGCGCAGGGCCGGCTTCCCTGACGATCCCTTTCACCCGCTGTCGGATGTCGGCCGGCGACGCGGCGGCCAGTTCCCGCATTTGAATGTTCCCGGCCAGCGTCACCCGTCCTCCGGCGATGAGTCGGGCATCGTCCAGGGTCACATCGCCGTCCGGAACCGCCTCCACCGGATCGGTCACGTCCACGCCCATTTCCGCGAAGCGCCGCAGCGCGTGCCGGAGATGGCCGTGGCAATGCACGCCCACCAGTCCGCCGCCCTGCTTGACGAGTCGCACGAGAGGCGTGTCGTACCGCACGACGAATTCGTCAAAATCGGAAGGCGCCATGAGCGGCGGAGTCGCATGCTCGGCGCCGCCGAATCGGAACAACGGACCGATGCCGGCCTTGAGCAGCGCGGCGATATTCCGGCCGATGCGCTCCGCCACCCGCTCCAGCAGCCGGTGAACCAGCCCGGTGTGCGTGCGCGCGAGGATCAGGAATTCGGTGGGCTCGAACAGCCGACATACGACGAGCAACGGCGAGGGAACCGTGGGCCACATCGTCCCGCGCGTTCCGAGGCGCGCCTGGAGTTCGAAGAAATCGCCCGCCTCCGGCGGATCCCCCTCCCAGGGCAGCTCGAGCAGCGCTTCCGCATCGCGCGGCTCCTTGCAGAAGTGCTCCAAGGTCCAACTGTGCCCGACGCCCGGCTGCGTGGCGCTCACCTGCCGCCATTGCCGCCCCGCCGCGGTCACCGTTGTCACGGTGAGCATGTGCCCTTCTTCGTTGCGGGCTGCGGTTTCGCGCGTCAGGGAAAGGGGGCAGAGATAGGGCTCGCTGCGCATGCACGGCGGCCGCCAGATGAAGCAGTTGTCGCAGTCCGTCTCCATGCGCCGGACCAGCCGCCCATAGGCCGGATCCTGTTCCCGCCAGCGGTCGCCGTCGGCATAACCATGGAACGGGGCCGGCAGGAAGCCCGTGGCGGCCAGCCCGAAGGGAATGTGCGTCCAAATTGGGGGCCGGTCAACGGGCTCTCCCCGTAGCGCTCGCAAAATCCGATCTCTGGGATTCGCGCACATTAGCGTTCTTTCGCGGTTAAAATCCGGTCCGGAAAACTCCAGCCGCACGCGCGCAGGTGGGCGATGCCCGTGTCATATTCCTGCTCGATACGGTCAAGCTCGTCATGCCGATGCTCGAGTTCGAGCGACACCTCGCCGCGGTAACCGGCGCGATCCAAAGCCCGGCCAAACGCCGCAAAGTCAACGGATCCCCGGCCCGGCGTCAGTTCCAGGTTTTGCCGGAAATCGCGCGTGTCCCCCCCGGCGCTGTCCCGTAAATGCACATGGGCCAGTCGCGGCCCCAACGCCTGGAAAAAATCGCCCAAATCGTAGCGGAGAATGCCCCAATGACTGGAATCCACCGTGGCGCCGACGGCCGGACGCTCGAGCTCCCGGAAAATCGCCAGGACATGCTCCACGGAATCCGTCAATTGGTACAGATGCGGCACTTCGAGGCTCAATCGCACGCCGCGCGCCGCCGCGAGGTCGGCGATGCGGCGATACCCGGCGACCGCGGCGCGCATCTCGCTTTGCCAGTCGCCCTCCTGCCCGCACCTGCCCGCAGTGCTACGCTCAGTGTTGCAGGCGGGGCTATCGCAGCGTTGCAGGCGGGCCACCAGACGGGGTCCGATCGGAAACGAGACGATCGGGATGCCGAGGGCGGCGGCCTCGTCCAGGAACCAGGTCGCCATGGCGATCGTCGCCTCGGCCTCCTTGGGATTGGCCAGACGCGGACGATAGGTGGCGCCATCCACTTTCCGACTGTCCGACACGTTCATGGCCACGGCCCGCAGGCCGCAGCGGTCCAGCAGGCGCCTGAACCGGTCGCGGTCCGCCTCTCGAAACGGATAATGCCGGCAGTACGAACCGAGTTCCGTGATTTCCACCTTGTGGAACCCGCGGCGCGCGATGCGTTCGCAGGCGGTCTCGACGTTACACGCCGCGTACCCGAGCGTCGCGCAAGCGGTGACTTGAGGCATGGCGATATCCTTTCCCAAAGCGTAACTGCTGGAGGTCTTTTTTAACTACGCCAGCCGCTGCCCGAGCTCAGCGTGTGGCGCGGAAACACGCGAAATGCACGAAAGTTCAGCAAACAAATCATTTTCGACCGGCATTCGCT
>JACQHI010000456.1 GCA_016199105.1 Lentisphaerota bacterium
GGCAGTGGGGCGGGCTGGGCTATGCGGCGGTGAGCGGGGATTATGACGGGGACGGGGCGTCGGACTACGCGGTGTATCACCGGACGCTGGGGCTGTGGTTCATCAAGAGTTCGACCGGCTCGCTGATCGCCTGGGGCCTGGCCTGGGGCGGGTCCGGCTTCACGCCCGTCGGTCTGGCCGAATGAAAGAAACGGATGATGTCCAACCTCATCCGTTTCTTTCATCATCCTTAATCTTTGCCCTAATCTTTATCTGTAATCTTCTGGTGCGGGCGATGAGCTGCCTTTTTTCTATTGCGTTCGGGTGGAGAGGTAGCTTACCCTTCATGCAGATGGCATTGGGTGATGCCAATTCCATCAGGAGGCGCCCGTCCCGGGATGCCTCCTGAGAGTGCTTGCCATGAGGTGATTTATGTCGTCTTGTCTCTGTTGGGCCCGGACGGGCTTTTATATTCTATCGTTGGCCGCGGGTTTGCTGCTGGCCGGTTGCGAGGAGAGCGGGGATAGTCATCTGGGCGATGGGCACGATTTCGGGATCAACAACCCGTATATTTATCTGGCCATGGGCGACAGCATAACCGAGGGATATGGGGTGGATAATTATGCCGAGACGTACGTGCCGCGTTTATCCGCCATGCTGGAGAAAACAGTGGTCAATCAGGGGCAAACCGGTGAAATGAGCGATAGCGGCGCGGCTCGGGTCAATGGGGTTTTACAGCGGTATCAACCCGGTTATCTCCTGATTCTGTACGGCGCCAACGATGTCATTCATATGAGGAGCGTCGGTTTCACCCTGAGCAATCTTAGGAGCATGATCGCGGCGGCCAACAACAACAAAACCATCCCGGTCATCGCCACGTTGACGCCGGTCTTCGGGTCGCATGCCGCTTTTCAAAGCGGGGTTGTCAGACTGAACGAACAGATTCGGATCCTGGCCGATGAATTGGATGTTCCCTTGGTGGATCTCGATGTGGCGTTCGCCTGGGACGCGCAGTATATGCAGGCCGATGGGCTGCATCCCAATCCGCTGGGGCATGAACTGATGGCGCTGACGTTTTACGACGTGGTGCAATAGCCCCTCTGCTGTCGCTATCCCTGAACAGGTAGGGCTGCTTGGCCCAAGCCGCCGCGATCCCGGAAATCACCGCGGCGCGCTGGGCCAGCGCACCCTAGTGCGCAAAATTTCTGCCGGTGTGCGCGTTTTCACGGATTGCTTTGCGTCCGTGAAATATCCGGACTACCCGCAAAAAACGTTCCGGTGCCAGTTGGCCACATTGATCAGCGCCCAGAGCACGTGGTTGTGGTTGTGCGTCATGGACAGGTGCTCGCGGATCAACCGGTTCACCGTTGCCGACTCCAGGTTTTCACGGATGACCGGCGAATCGTTCAGCAATTGAATCATATAGTCCTTCAGTTGGTCCCGCAACAGGTTCTTGATGGGCAGGCTGTAGCCCTGTTTTCCGCGGTTGACGATGGTGTCCGGAAGGAGGCCCTTCAGGCAGGAACGGAGGATGTCTTTCGTCCGGTACCCCTTGAGCTTCCAATGACCGGGCAGGGAGGCGATGAATTCCACATAGACATGATCGAGCAGGGGCACCCGCACCTCCAGCGAATGGGCCATGCTCATCTTGTCCACCTTCATCAGCACGCTTTCGGTCATGATAAACCGCATATCGAGAAAGATTTCGCGGTTGATCCTGTCCCGGGCGTCGCATAGCGCGGCATAGTCGCGGACGCGATGGAACGGATCCATGGCGATGTGGCCCTTGAATCCGGGCCGGTACAGGGCCTGGTCCAGGGCGGGATTTGAAAAATACTGCCATCGCAGATGCTGTCCGTCCTCCGGCAGATCGGAGCCCTGGGCGAACCGCTTCAGGATGTTGATGAGGCCTTTTTTCTGGATCTGGTCCGGGAAGCGGTCCAGAAGCGGAGTGATGATGTGGCGGCGAAGCGGACGCGGAATCAACCGGTACCAGCGGTTGGCTTTGCTGGCTTTGAACCGGTCATAGCCGGCGAAACTTTCGTCGCCACCCTCGCCGCTCAGGCAGACGGTCACCTGTTCCCGGGCTTTCTGGCAGATGAGGTAGAGGGGAACGGTGGACAGATCCGTCATGGGCTCATCCAGGTGCCAGAGGGCCTTTTCGATGGTGTCCTGGCTGACGGACTCGATCATGAGCACATGGTGCTCGGTGCCGAAACGATCGGAGACGATTTTGGCGTAGTCCAGCTCGCTGTAGGATTTGTCGGGGTAGCCGATGGTGAACGTGCGCAGGGGACCGGTGATGTGCCGGCGCATCATGGCCACGAGGGCGCTGGAGTCCAGTCCGCCGGAGAGGAACACTCCGAGCGGCACGTCGCTGACCAGATGGCTTTTCACCGCATGGTCGAGCAATTCCAGTTCGCGTTCTTCCGCGTCCTGACGGGTGATGTCGCCGGGGTGGGGTGCGAAGGACAGCTCCCAATAGGGGCGCACCTCCGGAACCCCGTTTTGGAACCACAGGGTGTGCCCGGCGGGAATCTTGAAAATATTCCGGAACATGGTGTCCGGCGCCCCGACGAATTCGAAGCCGATATAATCGTAAAGGGCCTGGTGGTTCAGCTCCCGTTGGACGTCCGGGTGGCGTAAAATGGCCTTGATTTCGGAGGCGAAAATCAGCCGGCCGGCGTGAAAATAATAATACAGCGGCTTGATGCCGATCCGGTCGCGGGCGAGGAAGAGGGCCTGGCGGCGGCGGTCCCATAGCGCGAACGCGAACATGCCGCGCAGATGCCGCAGGCAGTCCCGGCCATATTCCTCGTAGGCGTGGAGAATGACTTCCGAGTCGGACCGACTGAGGAATCGGTGGTTTTTTTTCAGCAGGCTGTCGCGGAGTTCCGCGAAATTGTAGATTTCGCCGTTAAAAATCAACTGGAGGGACGCATCCTCGTTGCGCATGGGCTGCCGGGCGTTGTCGCTCAGGTCGATGATGCTCAGACGCCGGTGTCCCAGCGATACGGCATCGTCGCAATAAAAGCCGGACTGATCGGGGCCGCGATGTGCCATGACATCGGTCATCCGGGCGATCAGCGCTTCATCCTTCCAATTGAATCCGGCAATGCCGCACATAATTCCTTACAGGTAGCCGTTGGTTTTGTACCACTCACCGGTGCGTTGCAGGCCGGTGGCAAGGTTCACGGCGGGCGCGTAGCCCAGCTCCCGGCGGGCCTTGTCGATGCGGAACGCGCGGTTCTGGCGGAACCAATCCGCCCGCCGGCGGAACAGGGGGGGGTCGAAGGGCAGGGGCTTGAACAGCCCTTCCACCACGGCGGACAGGATATAGAGGGGCCAGAAGGGAAGGTGAAGAATTTTTAATTTCACGTTCATGATGCGGGCGATTTCCTCCACGATCTGCTGGATGGTGTAGTACGTCTCGTCGGCGATCAGGTAGGTCTGGCCCTTTGCGCCGGGCTTCTCCATGGCCAGCAGAAAGGCGTCGATGAAATTGTCGATATAGAGCGGATGATACAACGCCCGTCCGGCTCCGAAAAACGGGAACGTGCCGCTTTGGACCCGGCGGAACAGCATCAGAAAGCGGCCGGGATCTCCGGGCCCGTAAATCGCCGTCGGTCGGAGGATGGTGATGTCCATGCCCTTGAGCATGAACTCGCGGGCGACCCGTTCGCCCTCGTATTTCGTGTATTGGTAGTAATCCTCGGGCTTGATGGGGCTATCCTCATCGCCCGGCGGATTGTCCACGTTGCCGTGCACGCCTTGCGTGCTGCAATACACCACCTTGCGGACTCCGTTCTGCCGGGCGAGTTCCAGCAATGTCCGCATGGCGGTGACGTTGGTGTCCCAGTAAACGGATTGGGGAAGATTGACGCGCCGGAAGGCCGCCGCCAGATGAAAGATAACCTCGCAACCCGGGACCAGTTGTTTGAGGAGGGTTGCGTCCGCGATGCCGCCGATGCTGATTTTCGCTCCCTGCCGGCTCAGCTCGTCGACCATGATTCCCTTCTGATTGTCGAGGGCCAGGACTTCATGGCCCAGGGAAAGCAGGCGTTTGACGAGATGACTGCCCGTGAATCCGGTCCCGCCGGTAACAAGTATTTTCATGGCAATCTTTCTCGATCTTCCTGGGCGTCGCGAGATTGGGGCGTCATCAAGCTGATCACCGGCGATCCCCACAGGCGCGTCAGGCCCAGGCCGCGGCTCAACCCTTCTGCCAGCGTCGAAAGGTACCGGTTTTTCAGCATGCGATGCAAGACCATAGGGAAAAAAAATTGGGCCCGCGACGCCTGAAGCCGGTAGCCGTTTCGGGCGAATTCGGCCAGCATTTCGCGATGCCGGAACAGCTCCCACGCGCGGGTGTTGCCTTCCATCTTCAACTTGGCCTTGAAAAAGAGCGGGGCAATGACGTTCAGGCTCTGGTTCGTCGGATAATCCGCCACGACCGCATGTTTCGCCACCCGGCACAGCTCTGCCACCAGCCGGGGCCACTGGACGCAATGGGTCAGCATCCGAAACGCGATCACGGCGTCGAAGGACCGGTCGGGAAACGGCAGTTCGATGACGTTGCCCACGACAAACCGGCATTGTCCGCTGTCGACAAGGGGGGCGATTCTTTTTCGGCAGCACTCCGCGCTGCCGAGCACGGTCACGTCATATCCGCGCGCGCAACACGGGTATGCCAGTTGGCCGTGCCCGCCGCCGACGTCCAGAATGGTTTTGGCCGGAACCTTCTCCAGCAGTTCCAGGGTCAAGGTTTCCTGGACCTTGAGCATCCATTCGCCCGTCGGCCCGGCAAAACGGCCGGCGTATTCGTCGGAAGAAGTCTCGATGTCGGCCGTCTCGGGATAGGGGGCTGTGGGGTGAGTCATAAAAGCACTGTCAAGTTGTAAACAGGTTCGCCAAGGTTCAGGGTTGCGGAAGACAGAAGAGTATCACCGCAAAAACCGCCCGTTAATTCCGGAATCAACATAACAAATAGCCTCCACCCGTGTAAAGCCCATGCTGCGGAATATGGCCGCAAGGGCGTTTGCTTAAGGTTCCGGCTCGGCACAGCCTCGCCCTCCAGTAGGCCGGAAAAGAGCCTGTTGGAGGGCGAAGCTTCGCTGAGCCGTGTCCGCACGAAGCACGAGCCGGATGACAGGCAGGACTGCCTGTTTTTCTTCGGGAGGGTCACACTCCGTGTGACCTCCGGCTGACTCAGGCCGCAGGCGCCATAACGATGATTCTTGCCGGATCCCTTGAACGGCCCTTTCATGCCTTCGGCAAATCGAGCCGGTAAATCGCGGTTCCGGAGGCGAGAATGAAGCCGATGGGGGAGCGTCGTCCAGATGCGCCGGGCGGCTTCGAACCGGTGAATGCGGCCCTCGTGGGTGACCGTATACAGATTGCCGTCGCTCCCGAGCGCCGCACCGTGGGAGGCTCTTTCATGGCCGGGGATGTCATGCCGCTCCACGGCTCCGTCTTCGAGGTGGATGAGGAAGAGCCAGTTTGCCGGACCGCTGCTGCTGTAGGAGAACACGGCGATGCACTGTTCGCGGTCCAGGTAGAGCAGACGGCGCGTGTAAAGCACCAGGGTCGGGGCTTCCGGGCGGGCGAGAAGGCGCGGGGTGAGCCGGAGTCTCCCAGATTTTTTGACTTTCCCCTTGCGCCCTCTCCCTGTGTTCGATAGCTTGAAAACCAAGGGTGTGGCGAAGCCATTCGTCACAGGGTAGTTTGGATGGTCGGGCCGCCATCCGATAAATTGCGTTTCAATTTGCGGGAGGCTGCTGAAATTGACCAAGAATGACATCCGCCGTGACGAACATACCTTTCGCGGAAAACGTGTGTTGGTGACCGGGGCCGCCGGTTTCACAGGGAGGGCGCTCGTCAAACGCCTGCTGGAGGCAGGCGCCGAGGTGATCGCGATTGTCCGTCCGGCCCGCCAGTGTGTGGGGGAGGGGCTGAATGTGCGCTGGCATTACGGCGATGTGTTCGACGAGGCCGTGGTGCGCGCCGCCACCCGCGATGTTCACTACATTTTTCACCTGGCGTCGCATTTCCGGGATGCGTCGGCTACCGAGGCCATGCATGTTGCCGTGCATATGCGGAGCACCCAGTTATTGGCCGCCGCGGCCTTGGGGGCCCCGGATTTTCAGCGCTTCATCCACGTGTCCACCGTGGGCGTTCACGGGCATGTGACAAAACCTCCGGCCGACGAAAACTCTCCCCTGGCGCCGGAGGACGTCTATCAGCGCACCAAGGCCGAAGCCGAAACTTGGGTGAGGGACTTTGCGGTCCGAAATTCCCTGCCCTTCACGATCGTGCGGCCCACTCCCATCTTCGGGCCCGGGGACCGGCGTTTGCTGAAGCTCTTCCGCGTGGCGACCTGGCCGATCGTTCCGGTTCCCAGCCGTGGCTTGTGTCATTATCACCTGATCCACGTGGACGATTTGGTCGAAGCCATGCTGGTTGCGGCGATACATCCGGCCGCGAGGAATCAGACATTCATCCTGGGTAATCCCGAGCCGATTTTAATCGAGGATTTTATCCGGCTGGCCGCCCGGGGACTCGGACGGGAACATGTCCGCTTGATCCATGTCCCTTTCTGGCCATTGTTGTGGACATCGGTTGCGTGCGAAACGGTTTGCCGCTGGTTCGGGCTCAAGCCGACGCTCAACCGGCGCCGGGTCGGTTTTTTTGTCATGAACCGCTGGTTCGACACGTCCAAGGCACAATCTCTTCTGGGGTTCCATCCCCGGTATTCCAA
>JACQHI010000034.1 GCA_016199105.1 Lentisphaerota bacterium
AATCAATCTCGACAGAATCATTGACAACAAAATCATTCGTTCAGCGTTATGAGTGTTCCGGCTTGGTGATCGAGGTTGATCCAGTGGTTTCTTTTTAATGATTTTGTTGTAAATGATTTTGTGAAAGCTGTTTGGGTGCGGTATGAGAAAAAAGATTGCTGACCGGGTGCGCGACGGAGAACTCCTCGTGTCCGATGGAGCGTGGGGCACGTTTCTCCAGCAGAAGGGCCTGAAGCCCGGCGAATGCCCCGAGCTGTGGTGCCTGACCCGCCGCGCCGACGTCCTCGACATCGCCCGCCGCTATATCGCCGCCGGAGCGGACATGATCGAGACCAACAGCTTCGGAGGCACCCGCTTCAAGCTGGACTTTTTCGGGCTTGCCGGCCGCGCGCTCGAGATCAACACGGCGGCGGCCGCCATCTCCCGCGAGGCCGCCGGGCCGGACCGGCACGTGATCGCCTCCGTCGGGCCTACGGGGAAAATGCTGCTGATGGGCGATGTGACGGAGCAGGAACTCACGGACGCCTTCGCCGAGCAGGCACGGGGCCTCGAAGCCGGCGGGGCCGACGCCGCCTGCATCGAAACGATGTCCGCCATTGACGAGGCCTGCCTCGCCATCAAGGCCGTGAAGGCGAATTCCCGGCTGGAAGTCATCTGCACGTTCACGTTCGAGCGCAACGCCAACGGGGCGTATCGCACGATGATGGGCGTTTCGCCGGCCGACATGGCGGCGGCCTGCCTGGACGCCGGCGCCAACATCATCGGGACCAACTGCGGCAACGGCATCCAACGCATGGTGGAGATCGTGCGGGAAATCCGTCAGGCCGCTCCGAAGGCGCCGATCCTCGTGCACGCGAACGCGGGCATGCCGGTGAACGTGAACGGGACGGACACGTTTCCCGACACCCCCGCCGACATGGCGGACCAAACCCCGGCGCTCGTGAAGGCGGGCGCCCAGATCATCGGCGGCTGCTGCGGCGCCACGCCGGAGCACATCGCCGCCATCGCCCGGGCGATCCGGGAGTTGTAGGCAGTGTTGTCGCCGTCAACGCCCGCTCATGTCGGAGCCGGGCCGACGGAGGACGGAGGAGACGATGTCGGCTTGCCGGAATCGATGCGCGCGCGGAACGACATGACCTCTGAGGCGCAACACTTGGGGCAGAAGGTGTGGGTGAACGTCAACACTGAGTTTTCGCTCACATAGTGTTCCATTTGCGTCCAGTCCTCCTGGTTGACGCACACTTTCTGGCATTTCGCGCAGACGACCACCAGCGTCTTCAATACCCGTTTCTGCTGAAGATAGGTGTTTCCGATGGTCAGGATGGCCACGAAGAAGGCGCCCGCCGACAAAATACAGCCGCGGAAAAAGCTGAATTCCTGGCGCTCCCCGAAAAACAAGCTTGGAAGACTGTTCAGTTCGTTGCCCCAGATGATCAGAAGCAGAAGAAGAAAGGTCAGAAACTGCCAGAAGGCGATGAAGGCAAACGGATCCTTCAACAATCGTTTGGGCACTTGAACTTTATCATGGAACATTTGGCCCTCCCATTAAACGGTGCGATCAGGATAGAGTATCCCGCCCTGATGTCGAGAATAATCACAGATTCGACTTCCCGCTCCCGTTGGCCCCGGTGATCAGGGTCAATTCCCGCAACGGCGCCACCAAACGGCGCAACGAGCGGTAATTAGCCACAGCCAGTGTCCGAATCATGGGAGACCCAGGACTTCAACGGATGGAATAAACTCCTCCGCCCCCAACCTGGAGGGCGCCACAACGTCACGCCACAACGTCATGCTTGACTTCTTGGCTCTGTCCTGCCAGACTCATGCCAATGAAAGCGCATTTTCAGGTTGAGTCCTTGGGCGGATTGCCCAGCAGTCTGGAAAGCGATTACCGGGCAGGTAGCAGGTGAATCATGGCCAAAATCAAAGTCAAAAACGTAAAGGGCCAGCGGAAGCTGACGAAGAAACAAAGCAAGAAGACCCGCGGGGGGGCATGGCTCTCGTCACCGGCGGGGCAAGCCAGGAGCTTTTTCGTCAACCAAGCGGGGGTCACTCTTTAGCCCGGACGCGGATGAGGGCGCGCGCCGGCGCGAGGCGTCGCCAGCGCCTGTTGATCGGGACTCCAGCCTACGGCGGCCAGGTGCTCGTCGATTATGTCGATTCCCTCGTCCATGAGATCGAGCTCCTGCGCCGCGCAGGCATCGACGCCACCGTCGCTTTCACGCGAAATGTCTCGCTGGTCCAGATCGCGCGCGACCAGATAGCCACGCGCGCCTGCGAAGAGGGCTTCGATCGTCTCGCCTTCATCGATGGCGATATCTCCTGGACGCCCGGCCGGCTTCTGCATCTTTTCCGTCGCTCCGTAGAGGTCGTCGCCGGAACCTACCCCATGAAGGCGTTCCCGCCACGTCTCGTTTTTAATCCCCTGCCCCGTCATGCCCAGGCGCTTGGCTTGGAGCCGCCCTGGTCGCCCGACGCGCTGGAGGCGCTCGCGCGGCGCTTCAGCCGGCCCGACGGTCTTCTTGAGGTGCGTCACGTCGGCACCGGAATCCTCATGATTCAAACCCGTCTCCTCCGGAGGATGCGCGGAAGCCTGCCGCGGTATCTCAATCAGGCGACCCGGGGCCTGCAGGAGGTGCTTCGGCCCCAGGCGAAGCCCTGCGGCAAGGAGGTTACGCAATTTTTTCCGGTCGGGGTCTTCCGGCGCAGGCTCCAGAGCGAGGATTGGGGGTTCTGCAACCTCTGCCACCGCCATGGAGCACGCGTCTATCTCGACCCGGCCGTCGTGGCCCGCCATGTCGGGGCGCTATGCATCGATGCGCGGAGCGGGTGTGCGTAAGAGCCGCAACCGCCGATGCCCGTTGCAGCCGAGCATGGCGGACTGATGCTGGTCTGTCACAAAGATCAAAATATTGGGCGGGTCATGCCGTCTTGATTGCATCGAAACACCCTCCGAATCAGCCGCACAAGCCGACCCACCCGATTCCCCCGTCGATTTTCGACAACTCGCAGGTTACGGCGCCCGCAAAGGCGGTCAAGCCCGGCAGCAAGGCAAGCAGGATCAGCAGCCGGGTGAAAAGGCATCGAACAAGAAGTAAATCGCTCTAGTTATAGCTTGTCCGAAAAGGTTTTTGGGAGGCTGTTTCTTTCGTGTATTTCGCGTCCGCTGCGGCGGATAGTTCAACGACTCTTTTTTTCGGTTCAACAGACCACAGATGGTTCCTTCGGGTAGGCCGTCGGCGGTCGCTTTCTCATCGCGGCGGCCAGTGCCAGGAGGGCGCATCGAGTTCTTTCAGACCGTCCACCCGGGTTTCCCCCAGCTCCTTGACCAGCCGGATGGTTTGCCCTCCGAACCGCCCGAACGCCTCGATCAGGGGCGCCGAGTGCGATACGACTAGGACCTGCGTCCGGCGCGACGCCTGGGCAACAAGCCGCGCCAGGGCCGGAAGCAGGTCCGGATGCAGGCTGGTTTCCGGCTCGTTCAGCACGAGCAGAGCGGGCGGCCGGGGCGTGAGCAGCGCCGCAATCCAGAGCAGATAGCGGAGTGTGCCGTCCGACAACTCGGCCCCTTTCAAGACGCGCAACAAACCGTGCTGGCGCATCTCGACCTCGAACCGGCCGTCCACATTCCGGATGGAGACGCCCGACCCCGGAAAGGCGTCCGCCACGGCAGCGTCCAGGGCCGTCGGGTCGCCGATCTCGCGGATGGTTTGGAGGGCCGCCGCCAGGTCCGCGCCGTCCTGCCCCAGCACCGGCGTGTGCGTGCCCACCTGGGGCGCGCGCGCCGGGGCCTCCGTGTCGGTCCGGAAATGGTCGTAAAACCGCCAGGACCGGATCTTCTCCCGGAGCATCAGCATTTCCGGCGCCTGTTGCGGATCGGTGAACCGAACCAGCATGCTGTCGAAGGAAGGCAGCGCGACACGCACTTCTGTCCACGCCCCCTGGTCATTCCGCATCCGCAGCGCGGGCCCGCGCCGGTCCACCAGCACCGAGGCGGGACGGAAAAAGGGACCGTTCCAAATGCATTCGCGTTTGATCACCGGATCGCGCGAAAAGGCGGAGGGCGGGTGCGGGCTGGGCAGCCCCAGGTCAATCGCGTAGCCGAACTCCGATTCGGCAAAACCGAGCCGGAGGCTGATCGGCTCCTTGCGCACGGTGCCTTCCACCGGGTGTTCTCCGCGAGCGACCGAGCGGCCGAACGATTCCGGTCCCGCCCACAAGGTGGAGGAAAGCCCGCCTTCCCGCGCCAGCGACGGAATCAGACCGCCCTGGGCCGTCTCGGCCAGCAGCCGGAGGGCGCGATACAGATTCGACTTCCCGCTCCCATTGGCCCCGGTGATCAGGCTCAGCTCCCGCAACGGCGCCACCAGACGGCGCAGGGAGCGATAATTGGCCACGGCCAGTGTCTGAATCATGGCTTACTTTTCAATGACCACCCTGTGAAAAGGCGGCTGGTCGGGCGTAATGGAAATGACCTTGCAGCCCTGCTGCCGGGCCGACTTGGGCACGTTGCTCAACGGCTCCCCTTCGTTCAACAGAACCTCCAGCCGGTCGCCCGCC
Source organism: Lentisphaerota bacterium (assembly GCA_016199105.1). Lineage (GTDB taxonomy): Bacteria > Verrucomicrobiota > Kiritimatiellia > JAAZAB01 > JAAZAB01 > JACQHI01. Next base: position 4,561 of record JACQHI010000034.1, read on the forward strand.
GCCAACTGTTCCAGCTTGAGTTTGACCTTCACAAAGGTCATGGGGCAGTGTTCCTTGGTGATATCGAGGAAATGGACCATGGCAGTCCCGGTCAGATGAAAATGATTTGGGCGTCCCGGGAGTAGTCCAAAAAGGTGGAGACGCCGATCACCTCTTTGATCTCGGGAAGTAAATCGTCCAGCGTGATCCCCAGAATGTTCATGGACATTTCGCAGGCCACCAGGTTGACGTTGAGGGCCTTGGCCGCCTCGATCAAATCCTCCAGGGTGGCGACATTGTTCTTTTTCATCATCCCCCGCATGAGCCGGGGGCTGACGCCCCCAAAATTCAACCGGCTGAGCGGGACGTTGCCGGGGCCGCCCATGAGAAAATTGAAAAAGCGGGCCAGGAGGCCTTTGCCGATCCAGGTGCGGCCGGACCGTTTTTTGACGAGATTCAGGCCCCAAAAGGTGAAGAACATCGTCACCGGGCGCCCCGTGGCCGCGCCGCCCGTGGCCAGGGTAAAGGCCGCCACGGCCTTGTCAAAATCGCCGCTGAAACAGACGATGGAAAGTTTCTGCTCCATGGCTCAGTCGCCCTCGAACTCCGTTTGCGCATAGACGGGAAAACCGGCCTGCTCCAGTTTTTTTCTGCCGCCCAGATCCGGCAGATCGATGATAAACGCGAACTCGGCAACGGCCGCGCCCAGCTTTTTCACCAGTTTCGCCGCGGCCAGCGCCGTTCCGCCGGTCGCAATCAAATCGTCCACGATCAATACTTTCTGCCCTTTTTTCAGGGCATCTTTATGGATCTCAACCACATCGGTCCCGTACTCGAGCGCGTATTCTTCCCGTTCGGTTTCAGCCGGCAGCTTCCCTTTTTTCCTGACCGGGACAAACCCCTTGCCGAGCAGATAGGCGACGGCGCCGCCCAGAATAAATCCCCTGGAATCGATTCCCACCACGACATCGACCGCCTTGTTTCGATACCGTTCGACAAAATCGTCGATGCAGAGCTTCAGGCCGGCCGGATCCTTGAGCAGGGTTGTGATATCCCGAAACATGATGCCGGCCTTGGGCCAGTTTGGGACCGTGCGAATCTTCGATTTAATTGTCATGATTGAATCCTGGGTATGGCTTTGATTAAAAGCTGTTTCACTTTTTCGGCGTTATGCTTCATGGTCTGCATGACCATTTCATACGTCACAGGCGCCTCGTTCTCTTTCCAGCAGTCATAATCGGTTGACATGGCAATGGCCTGATAGGGTATGCCCGCTTCATTGGCCAGGATGACTTCCGGACAGGTTGACATGTTGATGATATCGGCGCCCCACGCCCGAAACATGTGGCTTTCCGCCCGGGTCGAGAATCGCGGACCCTCGATCGTTATGACCGTGACACCTTTGTTGTACGCATAGCCCAGCTCGTCACAGGCGTTGCAAAGCAGATCCGTTAACGGCCTGTTAAAGGGATCGCTCATGGGGGTGTGCACGACTTTATCGTCGAAAAATGTCAAAGCCCGAAGCCGGGTAAAATCTATGAATTGCGAGGGGAAAACCAGGTTGCCGGGTTTTATTTCTTCCCGAAGCGAGCCCACCGCGGTCGCGGCGAGAATGTGCGTGCAGCCTTCCTGTTTTAAGGCGGATATATTGGCC
>JACQHI010000461.1 GCA_016199105.1 Lentisphaerota bacterium
ATCGAGGACCATGACCTCATGGATCATCGTCAGTTCCAGGTGCGTGTTGGGATCGTCAAAAGGGATGCGCGCGTTTTCGCAGAGGAAAATCACCAGGAACGCCGCCGCCACCAACCAGAATTCAGGCGGCATGGCATGGCCGGTCATGAACAGGTCCGAAAGCGAGAACGAGCCGGTCTGGCGGGCCAACGTCGCCAAGCCCAGGAACAGGGCCGGCTCGGCCAGCGCGGAAAATTGAACTTCCCGGCTGGCGCCCATCCCCTCGAAGCTGGACCCGGTATCCAACGCGGCCAGGACCGTAACAAACCGCATGAGCCCCAGCAGCCCGGCGAACAGAACGAGATCGCCAGGAAACGCCAGCACGGCCGGTTTTCCGGCGAACGGAACCACCAACAGGGTCGTCAGCACGGCCGCCAGTCCCACCACGGGACCGGCCCTGAAAATCCAGGTGGTCGTCCGGCTGTAGACCGCCCCCTTCCGGAGCAGCTTGAACAGATCCCGATACAACTGCAGCAGCGGCTGACCGCGACGCCCGGCAAACAACGCCTTCGTGCGGTTGATCACCCCCGCCAGCAATGGAGCCAGCACGAGAGCCAACCCAACGTTCGCCATGCTCTCAACGGTCATAGGCGCCGCCATTGCCATAACAGCAAAACCAAAAGGGTGACAACGATATACAACACATAAACCTGGATCCGACCCTCCTGAAAAACACGAAACCTGCCCAGCATCTGCGCCACGAATTCGAACAAGGGGCGATAGACGGTTTCCCGGCTCACGTCCGGCGTTTCCGTATCGAAGCGGGAGGCGCCCGGAAACACGGCGTCCGGCGTCCGGGCGTGTTTTCGAGTCCGTAAAAAAAACAGGAACAGATCGGCGAGGGGCTGGGCAAACGAAGAAGCCGTATATTGCATGCGGGAGGACGGCGCCAGATAGCCGCAACCCCAGGTGTCGGTTTCCGTTCGCGGCCGACGAAAAAGAAGCCATCGTCTCAGTCCGGCCAGGAGTCCAATCAATCCCAGGAGCGCGGCGGCGCCCATGGTGACGGCGAACAGCGCCGAGGTGGTTTCCACGCCAATGGCGCTGCCCGCGACGGATTTCACAAGGCCCGACAAGCCGCTAACCACGGCCCAGCCGAACACGCCGATTCCCACGCAGGCCGCGGCCAGGACCAGCATGGGCAGGCGCATCCAGACGTTGCTTTCATGGACGGCGCGGAGTTCAACGGCGCGGCTCTCGCCCAGGAACACCACGCCAAACGCCTTCGTGAAACAGGCGGCAGCCAGGCCGCCGATCAAGGCCAATGAAGCCATCACCCCGGCCAACGCCGCGGCGGGTCCCGCCGACAAGGCTGCGATACCGTTGAGAGCGCCCAGCATGACGAGAAATTCGCTGACGAACCCGTTGAGCGGAGGCAGGCCGCAAATGGCGGCAGCGCCCACCAGAAAAACGAGCCCCGTGTCCGGCATCTTTTTCAGCAGGCCGCCCAGACGATCGATTTCACGCGTACCCGTGGCGTGCAGAACGGAACCCGCCCCCAGAAAGAGAAGCCCCTTGAACAGGGCATGATTGAGCACATGGAGAAGACCCCCGGCGAATCCGAGCGCCGCCACGGCCGGCGCACCGAGGCTGAGCCCCACAAGACCCGTGCCCAACCCCAGCATAATGATCCCGATGTTTTCCACGCTATGATAGGCCAACAGACGTTTGAGATCGTGCTGAGCCAGGGCGAAAAGCACGCCCAAGACTCCGGACACCGCGCCCACCGCCAGGAGCGTCAGGCCCCACCAGAGAGGCGGCGCCCCCAGCGCCGGAAGAATCCGGAGGAACCCGTAAATACCGGTTTTGATCATGACACCGGACATGAGCGCCGAAACGGGACTGGGCGCCGCGGGGTGCGCCTCGGGAAGCCAGACATGCAACGGCATGATGCCCGCCTTGGTTCCAAAGCCGATCAGCGCCAGCACGAAACAGAGATTGGCCATGCCGGGCGACAGCGCGCGGCCCACGGCGCCCAACTCCTGGGAGCCATCCGGGCCCCCGAGAATCAGGAACAGCGGCAACAGGAACGCCGTGCCAAGATGCGCGGCCACCAGATAAGTCCACGATGCCCGGCGAACTTCATCCCGCTCATAGTCGAAAGCGACCAGAAAAAACGACGATAGCGCCATGATTTCCCAGGCCACCAGGAACAGCAGCGCGTTTCGCACGAGGCAGACCAGCATCATGCCGGCCACCAGGATATTAAAGCAAAACCACACGCCGCCCGCCGGCCGCCCGCCGGCCGCGGGCCGGAAATAGCCAATGCCATACACCGCCACCAGCGCGGACAAGCCCAGAATCAGGATCAGGAAAAAAGCCGACAACGCATCGAGTCCGACCGAAAACGTTCCGAGCGGCATGGACCACGCCGCCTGCAGCCATACGGGCGCGTCTCCCAACAGAACGCCGAACGAAACGCGCCAGCTCAGCAGGGCCGCCAACACCGGCCCCAACCCGCCCAGACACGCGGATAATCCCGGCCGGCGCTGAAGAACAAAAGCCGCGCTCCCGAAAAACACCAGGACCGCCACGGCTGAAAGGATCGGGATCACTGTCCCGGCCTTGCGGTATTGGGGGCGGAGTTTCGGACGGCGTGTTGAATCCGGCGCGCCTCCGCCAGAATGAACTCCGGCGGGGCTTGACGATCCAATGCCGCCCGGAATGCGGGATCATGAAGCATGAACGCCAGCCGCGACAACACATGCAAATGCGTCCGGATGGTCGGACTGATCAATGTAAACAGGATCGACACGGCCTTGCCGTCCAGGGCGCCGAAATCCACCGGGACCTTGAGAAACAGCAACGCCACGGTCGGATGACTCACATTCAGAACGATCGGCGTCCGGGGATGCGGGATCGCCACCCCTTCGCCAATGGCGGTGGTCCCCAGCGCTTCCCGCGCCAACAGAACCTGCAGAATAAACGAACGGTCCACATCCGGAGGCAGGCGGAGATGCTCCACCACCGTTGTCAGCACCGCGGTCTTGTCCGGGCCGGAAATGCCGTAATAAATGCCCCCCGCCTCCAGCGCTTCCGCCACCCCCGGCAACGGCAAAGAAGAGTCCGATTCCTCCCGAAGCAGATCGGGAGAAAACCGTATGCCGTGGCTCGTGGCCCACTCCAGCAGTTCCTCGCGATTCAGGCGATACCGCTTGCCCACCCGGTTGGCGGGCAATCCCTCATGCTCGATCCGGCGATAGACTGTTTCCTCATCTACCTCTAAAAGGCGGGCCGCATCCTTCACCGATAAATCCATTGAACAACTCCAATCGGCTTCAAAGCCGGAAAAAAAGCGACACTGTAGTTTTCACCCCCCCCTGTCAAGAGGATTGACAGAAAGGAAACGGGGAGCGCCACAGCGGGAATCCCTGAAGGTGTCGATCAAGCTTTGCTCACATACAGCGTCTGAGCGTCTATACCGCACAGCCAAATGCATCATCCCTTCACCGCGCCGGCGAGATAGCCGGACCGAAGATATTTTTGCAGCGCGTAGGTCACAACGACCACAGGAAGGGCGACAATCAGCGAGTACGTTGCCGTTTCGAATATGTTTCCCCGGTTCATGTAATAATAGACCTTCAGGGGAAGCGTGGGCTCCGACAGGCAAAGATACAGCGCATAGGTGAATTCATCCCATGACATAAGAAACGAAAATATGGCGGCAACGGCAATGCCTTGCAGAGCCAGGGGCAAAACAATGTGCCGCAGCGCAGCCAGTTTTCCCGCGCCGTCCACGCGGGCGGCTTCTTCAAGATCCTTCGGGATCGTTTCAAACGTGTTTAACAGTATCCAGCAGGTGACGGGAAGAACGCGTATCAGATGGGCAAGAACGAGGCCGGGCACGGTGTCCAGAAGATTCCACCGGATAAACGCGACGGACACGGGCAGCGCGATGCCGACCTCGGGAAACATGCGCGTTACAAAGATCAACAGGAGAAACCCGTATTGAACGTTCTTCGGGAACCGCGAGATGGCATACGCGGCCGGCACGGAAAGCAACAGCGCGCCCAGCGCCGTCAAAACCGCAACGGACAGGCTTTTTTCGAACGGTGCGACCAGATACCCCGACGAAAGGACATTGCGAAAGTGTTCCAGGGTAAAACTATGCAGAAGAAGACCGGGGCGCTCACGCATAATATCGGAGGGGTCCCCCGTGGCTATCTTCACCATGAGATAAACGGGAAAGAGCGTATAAACGGCGAGCGCAAGCAGCGTGAACGCAAACGCCACGGATGTCAGCGGTCTTTTCATTTACCTCCCAGAACCTTCCGGGTTGTTGTTTTAACGACCAAGACGACGCACAGCAAAATGATGGCAAACAAAATGCTTGCCGCCGCCGCCGCCGTATTCGGGTTGTTGTAGTCCATATATTCGAAATAGGCGTATGTGGACAGCACGGGAGATCCGCGCCCCGCAAGGGCAAGCGGCAATTCAAAAAGCCGGAAAGCATCTATGCCTCTGACCACCAGCGCCATCACAATAAAGGGCTTAAGCAGTGGAATCGTGATGTGCCGCAGAGTCCCAAGGGCGGAAGCGCCGTCCACCCTTGCGGCTTCGTAAAGCTCGCCCGGAATACTTTCAAGCCCGGCCAGCAAAATCAGCATCACCAGCGGCGTCACCTTCCACATATCCGATACGACGACGGCAAAAAGCGTTTTCATGCCGCCATCCCCCCAGTCCACCGCTACACGAATAAGCTGCGCCCGATACAAGAATTCGTTAAGGTACCCCTGCGTGTCAAACACGCTGCGCATGGTCGCCGCCGAAACAATGGTGGGAATGCCAAGCGGCAAAAGAACCAACGCGCGCACGAACCCTTTAAGCTTGAATTTCTTCGTCAGAAGAAACGCGAGAAAGAACCCCGCAACAAGCTCCAGGAACAAGCCCACGCCGGTGATGATAAGCGTGTTCAATAAAGCCGAACGAAACTGAAAATGCGACACAATATATCGGTAGTTTTCCCAGGACGGAAAAGCGCCCGAGAATTTACCCGCAAAGCCAAGCCAGACGCCGCACAGAACAGGGACAAACGTGAAAACAAGAATATAGGCGATCAGCGGCGCCACCGACAGGTACAGGCAGGCCCTATCGCGAATATTCACGCTTAATCCCCTCCATTTCCTCATGGTAGGCGTTCAGGATTTCCCCCACATCGCCTTGCTGAACAACGATTCTCAGAAACGCCTCGTTTAACAGCTTGTCGAACTCATCCCAGTAAGGGACGTTGGGCCTGTAGACTCCATGCTCCAGCGCTTCTTTGACCGAACGGTAATGAGGCTTGAGCCAGTCCGCCATGTTGCCGTATGCGTCATCGCGAATGGAAGGCCAGCCGAGGCGCGCGGCGAGTTTTTCCTGGACTTCTTTTGACTGGAAATATCGGATGAACGCAAGCGCCAGCGTCTTGTCCTGGGCACCTTTGGGGATGCCGAACACCTCGCCGCCAATCACATGCGCCTCCCGGACAGGGCCCCGCCAGCCGCGATAGGTCTTTATTTCCTTTTTGCCGTAATCCCTCATCACAATCCGCACGCCGAAGGGCCAGTTCTGGGCGAGATAGAACGACTCATTGGCGAGATACGTGTTGGTGGTGTCCCATTTGGCTTTTTTCGAATCCGGCGACAAATAGGGGTAAAGCGTTTTCAGGAATGCAAACGCCTTTCCGCACCCGGTATCGTTCAACAACAGCGGATCCCCGCCCGCCGACACGATAAACTCATAGAGCTGAGCCGTGGTGGGGCCGTCGCCCCAGGCCTGAAAGCCGACTTTCCCCATTCCTTTTTTCTCTTTAAGGACACGCGCCACATGCAGCAACTCATCCCATGTTTGCGGAGGCTCAAGGCCCGCCTCTTCCAGGCGCTTCTCGTTGTAATAGGCAATTTGCACATTGGGGCGATAGGGCATGAAAAACAATTTGCCGTTAAACCTGCCCACTTCGCGCATGGCGGGCAATACCTCCGCCGGGACAACACTCTCATACGCCGACAGATCCTCGACAAGATCTTTGTTCACAAGGACTGCAAGCCGCATGTTGTCCTGCGAAAACACGTCCACCGTCACATTGCCGGCCCGCACCATGGCTTCAAGCTTCTTGGAGAAATCGCCCGCTTCCACCTGAAAGTGCCGCACACGACACTGATATTGTTTTTCAAATTCCGGAAAGATATTCTCCCGCATCACCTTCCATTCTTCCTCCGCAAGCCCCATGACAACCGAAAGCGTTTTCGCATTATCCGCCTTTTTTGCGCACCCCGCCGGAAAGACCAGGAACACCATCGAAGCCAAAAGAAATAGGCGCTGGATTGTCATTGTTCCCTCTCTCCTGGTGCGTTGAGTTCAGCCTTCGGCGGGCAGTCGGGCCCCGCTTTCCACATGAAAGAAACACAGTCTGTCCGCGTCAACATACACCGGCACCGTATCCCCATCCGACGGAATATGCCTCTGGAGCGAAAGCCTGGCGACAAGCCGCATTCCCTCGATTCGCAGGTGAACGAGATATTCCCCCCCCAGAGGCTCTACAAGCTCGACGCCGGCCGGAACTCCCCCCAGCGCAAATCCCTCTTCTTGTTGAAGCCGCACGGCCTCCGGCCGGACGCCCAGGTGCACCTCGGACAACGCTTTCAGCGTTTCCGCGAATTTCCGGGGAACATCCACCAACCGCTTTCCGACAACCAAAGAAACGCCTTCCCCCGATTGCCGCACGGCTAATCTTAGAAAATTCATGCCCGGGCTTCCAATAAACTCGCCCACAAACCGGTTGGCGGGCGAGTCATAAATGTTTCGCGGCGTGTCCACCTGGTGCAACTCGCCGCGATTGAAAACAGCCACGCGCTCGCCCATGGTCATGGCTTCGACCTGGTCGTGCGTCACATAGACGGTCGTAACGCGAAGGCGTCGGTGTAATTTGATCAGCATTGCCCGCGTCTGCGCGCGAAGCTGCGCGTCCAGATTGGAGAGCGGCTCGTCCATCAGAAACACCCTTGGC